>JBEGTN010000359.1:0-9983 GCA_041179405.1 Verrucomicrobiota bacterium | reverse complement strand
GGCGGAGGCGGCGGACGGGCGCAACGTGTGGGCGCTGGATATGCGTAATCACGGGAAGTCGCCATGGAACGGTGTGATGACCTACGACGCGATGGTGGCGGACGTGATCGCATGGCTGGATACGCGGGGTCTGAATGCGGTGGATCTGATGGGGCACAGCATGGGCGGAAAAGTGGCTATGGCGCTGGCCTGCCGTCATCCGGAGCGGGTGCGCCGGCTCGTGGTTGTGGATATTGCACCCAAGGAGTATCTGTCCCACGGGCACCGTGCGGAATTCGCGGCGATGAACGAACTCCGGCTGGCCGAACTGCAATCGCGCGGCGAGGCGGAATTGAAAATGGAAGGTCGGGTGCCGGATTGGGGCATGCGAAAGTTTCTAACCACAAATCTGGAACGCGGCGAAGACGGCGCGTGGCGATGGGCGGTGAACCTTCCCGTGCTGACGACGGCTTTGCCTGAGATAGAATCGAATCCACTCACAGAAGAGACGCAGTTTATGAAACCGGTGCTGATCCTGCGTGGAGGCAAGTCACGCTACGTCACCGATGAGGACGCGGGAAAAATCACGGCGTATTTTCCCTTCGGTCGCGTGGAAACAATCGAGGCAGCCGGGCACAATCCGCACATGGAAACACGAACTGAATTTTGCGCGGCGGTCGGAGCGTTTTTAGCCGCCAGCGACTGACGATCAGCGACCAAGCAGAGCGGTGACGGCAAAGTCGTAAAGAGGTATGCCGACCACTATGTTGAAAGGGAAAGTGAGCGCCAGGGAGAGCGTCACGTAGATGGCCGGGTTTGCCTCCGGCAGGGCGATACGCAGGGCGGCGGGCACGGCGATGTAGCTGGCGCTTGCGCAGAGAATCACCAGCAGCAAAGCGTCACCATGCGGCAGCCCAAGGAGCGCGGCGAGGCCTAGACCGAGAGACGCATTTAAAAGTGGCGCGAGGAAGGCGAAGACGATGGCGCTTGCACCTACGGCGCGAAGGTCGCCGAGACGTCTTGCGGCGACGATACCCATATCGAGTAGAAAGAGGGCGAGCAGACCGGGGAAAAGGGTGTCGATAAAAGGTTTCAAGGGAGCGGCGCGCACCGGACCGCAGACGAAGCCAATGAGCAGACTGCCAAGCAGGAGGAAAACAGATCCATTAAGCAGGGCATCACGGCCGAGATGACCCCAATTAATCGTGGCGGACCCGCCGTTGGAATTGGCATTCGAAACGGTGGCGAAACGACGGGCGAGTATGACGCCGATGATGATCGCGGGAGACTCCATGAGCGCCATGGCGGCGACCATGTGACCGGAGAAATTCACGCCTCGCTGCGTAATGAAACCGCAGGCGGTTATGAAAGTGACGGCACTGACCGAGCCGTAAGTGGCGGCGAGACCGGCGGCGTCTGCGGAGCCGAAGCGTCTGCGGAGAGCGAAGAAAGACCAGACCGGCACCAGAACAGCAGCGGACATGGCGGCCAGCATGGTGGTGACCACATCATGACGCAGTCCGCTCTGGGCGAGGGAGACGCCACCCTTCATCCCGATTGCGAAGAGCAGGAACAGCGAGAGGGTCTTGGCGGCGGGCGCGGGTATCTCCAAATCGCTACGCAGCAAGGTCGCCGAGAGACCGAGCAAAAAAAGCAGAATGGGTGGCGAGAGAAGGTTGGCGGCGAGATCGGTGATGTTCATGCGATGCGTTGATGTAAAGGTAGGCGCGACGCAGTGAGATTAGTTGGAATAGTGATTTTAGAGAATTACAGGCTTTAGAACAAATCGTTATACTTTATTTAACTCTAATGCCTTTTCTGAATTATCACCACTTGCGGTATTTCCGGGTGATCGCCCGTGAGCTGAGCCTTACCAGGGCGGCCGAGAAACTGAACCTATCTACGCCGGCCTTGAGTATCCAGTTGAAGCAACTGGAGGAGAGCCTTGGACAGGCCTTGTTCGTGAGAGAACGGGGCGGGCTTACGCTTACAGAAGCCGGCCGGGTGGCGGCCGACTATGCGGACACCATCGGGAGAGCAGGAGAGGAGTTGATGGATGTTATGCAAAACCAGGCACCCGGCCGAGGACGGCAGGTGCTGCGGGTGGGCGCGGTGGCGACCCTGTCCCGGAATTTCCTTTTGGAGTTTTTACGGCCCGCGCTGCACCGGTCGGAAGTGGAGGTGGTGGTGCGCTCAGGCGGGCTGAGAGAGCTGATGGTATCGTTGCACGCGCATCAGGTGGATCTGGTTTTGTCGAATCAAGCGGCGCGACGGGATGCGGAAACCCCCTGGCACAGCCACCTGCTTGCGGAGCTGCCTGTGAGTCTGGTGGGCACGATGGCGTGGAAAAAGAAGAGGCTCAAATTCCCGGAGGATTTTGCTGACGTGCCGGTGATTTTGCCGAGTTTGGAAAGCAATACGCGGGCGGGCTTTGATCGCATGCTGGCGGCGGCGGGGGTGCGGCCCAGAGTCATCGCGGAAGTGGACGACATGGCTATGCTGCGCCTGATGGCGCGCGAAGGCGAAGGATTCGCTTTGGTGCCGCCCGTAGTGGTGCGAGACGAAATCGAACGCGGCGAACTGGTGGAGACGCACCGGGTGCCGGAGCTGCGCGAGACATTTTATGCCATCACACCAAGTCGTAGATTTCCCAATCCGCTGGTCGGCGAATTAGTGGGACGGATGGTATCGAGTGGGAAAAAAGCGCCGGCCAAGTGACAGGCGTCACCTCACGTATCAGGTCGAAATCGGCGCGAGCAGTTCACGTAAATCGGAGAGCGACAACTTGGCGTTGGCTGCATCGCTGGCCTCGAAGACGTCGGCAAGCAAACGACGTTTCGTTTCCTGCATGGCCATGACCTTCTCCTCCACGGTTCCGGTGCAGATGAGTTTATAGGAAGTAACGACCTTGGTTTGCCCGATACGATGGGCGCGATCGGAAGCCTGGGCTTCGACGGCGGGATTCCACCACGGATCAAAGTGAACAACCGTGTCCGCCGCCGTGAGGTTGAGACCGGTGCCGCCCGCCTTGAGCGAGATGAGAAACACCGGGATGTCCGGCGAGTTCTGGTAGCGATCCACCTCGAGCTGCCGTTGTTTTTGCGGGGTAGAGCCGTCGAGGTAACAGTAGGTGAGGCCCTGGTTATCCAGCTCATCGCGGAGCAAGCCGAGCAAACTAGTGAATTGGGAGAAGACGAGCAGGCGGTGACCGTCGTCCACCGCCTCGGCAAGCAACTCGCGGAAGGCTTCGAGTTTTGACGAGGCAGAGGCGTCAACCATGACATCGACCAGGCGCGGGTCGCAGCAAATCTGGCGCAGCCGGAGCAGCTGGGTGAGCGTGGCAAGCCGCATCGAGCCCTCGGACGCGCCGTCGCCGGCAAGGGCGTCGAGCTCTTGCTCGGATTTACGCTGCCACTCGGTGTAGAGAGTGGTTTGCGCGGAAGTGGGCGCACAGTAGATGACCTGCTCGATTTTGGGCGGAAGCTCGGTGGCAACGAGCGCCTTGGTGCGTCGCAGGATGTAGGGCGCGGTTTGTTTGCGCAGGCGGTCATCGTGCCAGCTGCGTTCGCCGGGCTTCAGACCGGTGGGAGCTTTTTCGACGTAACCCGGCAGCACGATTTCAAAGAGGGCGCGAAGATCCTCGAGCGAGTTTTCGACGGGCGTGCCGGTGAGCAGGATGCGGCTATTGGCGTGGATGGAGCGCAGTGCGCGGGCGTTTTGAGAGCGCCGGTTTTTGACATGCTGCGCCTCGTCGGCGATGAGCACGGCGAGATCCACGCCGGCAAACAATTCCTGGTCACGGGCCAGCGTGCCGTAAGAAGTGATGATGAGGTCCTGCGCGTTTGCCGCGACGCTGGCCTCGGTGAGGCGATTCGAGCCATGGTGGACAAATACGCGCAACGACGGGGCGAAGCGCGCGGCCTCGCGCCGCCAGTTTTCCACCAGAGATGCGGGACAAACTACGACGGACGGACGATGTTCCGGGGTCTTTTTTGCCGATGACGGGAAGTCCGGTGAATCTACCGCCGATAAGGGAGTGTGAAGGGCGGCGAGGAACGCCAGCGCCTGGGCGGTTTTGCCAAGGCCCATCTCGTCGGCCAGCACGCCACCGAGTTCGCATTGGTGGAGGTGCCACAACCACGCCACGCCAATGTGTTGATAGGGTCGCAGAGTGGCGGTGAAGGTCGCCGGCACCGGAGCGGATTGAAGGCGGGTGAGATCGCGCAGCGCCTCGGCGCGGCGTCTCCAGCCGGCGGGTGGCTGGTAATCGGGCGCGAGCGACTCGATTAACTCCTGCAATTCGGGGATGCGGGCTTTGCCTACTCGGAGCGTTCGACGCGCCGCAACGGCGGCTCCAGTGCCTCCCGAGAGGGCGGCCTGCGCGGATGCGAGCCGGGCGAGGGCGGGCGGCGGGAGCAGATAGATTTTTTTGCCGTCCTCGACGTAGTTGCGTCCGGCGGCGAGGGCCTGACGAAGCTGATCCTCGGTGGATTTACCGGCGGCGAGCCCGACAGAGACGGAGAACTCGCCCGCGACCTCTGTGACCTCGCAAGTGACGCTGGCGGCGGCGAGCCCGGCGGTGTGTTTCTCGAAATTTGGGGTGAAATCGGCGTGGTAGGTCGTTCGCAGCGCCTCGGAGTGGGTGGCGAGGAAGTTAAGAACTTTATGGCGGTCGCGCAGCCACCATTTGCGAGTCGTCGGATCGAGGGCGAAACCGTTTGTGGAAAGCAGTTCACGGGCGGATCCGTAGGCGGGGTGCTCGCGGGAAGGCAGTGCGATGGCCAGATAGTGCTCGCTGCCGTCCACGCATAGCGGCGTCAGAGGTTCTTCGCGGGCTACAATGCGCGGTGCCCGCATGGAGAGCGACCGTGGACCCTCGCGCGGCGCGGGCGCGACCGGAGCGGGCACCAACGGGGTGGCGGGTGCGAGGTGTTCACTCACTCCGCGCAGGCGCTGTCCCAGCCAGAGCAGGTTTTTCTGCGGTTCGGTGAGCGCCGCGAAAACCGGCTGGCCGACAAAGGCGATGACGAGTTCGCGCAACTGGGCGCGGGTGAGCTGGACAAAAGGAGGCGGGGTGGGGGCGCCCCCGCAAAGCCGGGAGAGCACGGCGAAGGCGGCCACTTGCGCGGGTGGCGGAGGGGTGGCCGGGTCGAACTCGATCTTGACGGGAATGGCGTCGCGCAAGGCGGCGGCGGGCAGATTGGGCGGGAGCAGAAGGCGCAGCATCGAACTGCTTAGCTTGGAGGTGACTCGCCAGGGCGGAAGCCTAAAGGGGGAGGACGGCTTGAAAATGGAAATAGCTGGGAATATCCTGCGGGCCCGGTGCTCTTACCTCTGATGGCTGAAGATACATTTGCTCAACTTGTGGATGCGCACTATACGGCGCTCTATCGTTTCGCGCTCAGCCTGGCGCGGCGAGAAGCTGACGCGTGCGATCTTGTGCAGCAGACTTTTTATGTGTGGGCGACCAAGGGGCACGCGCTCAGGGAGCAGGCCAAGGCGAAGACTTGGTTGTTTACTACGCTTTACCGTGAGTTTTTACGCGGACGAAGACGCGATCAACGGGTTCAATCCATCGAAGATCTGCCTATCGGAGAGCAGGACGTAGCGGCGGAGTCGGTGGATCAACTCAGGCGAATGGACGCGCAGCAGGTCGTCATGGCCTTGCAGGAAGTGGACGAAACCTTCCGCGCACCGCTGACGCTTTTTTACCTGGAGGATTTTTCGTATCTTGAAATCGCAAGCCTGCTGGAAGTGCCGGTGGGCACTGTGATGTCACGTCTTTCACGAGGAAAAGCACAGTTGCGCGCGGCATTGGCAAAAGTGGCGAGCGCAAGCGCGGAAGCCGGTAAAGACGGCGTGGTGCCGTTTCCCAATTTGAAGAAGAAGGAGGCCGGAAGATGAACAACCATGATGCCAAATTTCTGCTACAAGCGTATCGCCCGGGCGGTGACGACTCAGCGGACTCGCAAATGACACTGGCGCTCGAGCAGGCGCGTCGTGATCCTGATCTCGGTCTATGGCTGGCGAGAGAGCAGTCCTTTGACCAGCAAATGTCGGCCAAATTGCAGGCGGTGACGCCTCCGTCCGGTCTGCGTGACGCCATTCTGGCTGGCGGGCGCATGAGCGCTCCTGCGCGCACGACTCAGGCCTGGTGGCGCGGCGCGCAAGCGCAGTGGATGGGACTCGCGGCCGCCGTGGCGCTCGTAGCGGTGATCACACTATCGTTTTGGCCGAAGGCAAAAGCGCCAGGGCTCGCTTCGCTGGCTCAAACGGCGCTGCACGAAATGCAAGGTGCGCACGGAGCACCGACGACGGCAGAAGAGGTGGGTGTGTTTGGCAAATGGCTAAAAAATCCGGCGACTCGACTTGCGGCGGGAATGCCCGTGAGCTTTGAGCAAGTGCGGGCAGCGGGCTGCCGGTCGCTAAACGTAGGTGGTCGTGAGGTGTTTGAGGTCTGTTTTCTGCGCAACGGCGGGGAGTATCACTTTTACGTAGGGAAACGTCAGGACTTTAACATCCCTGGCAACGGCAGCAGTCCTATGCTGGTCGCCCAGGGTGGTCTAGCAACACTCGCGTGGGCGGATGAGCAGCATGTCTACGTGCTGGCCGGAAACGGAGACGGTTCGGCCTTAAAAGCTTTGCTGTAAATAATAGCGGCACGCGCGGAATAAAATTTCCGCTCCGCTCTCTTACTTTCAGACATGAACAACACAACAAAGGCGGCGGAAAGCAAAGCCGGACAGGTGGCTGATCGGGTGGCACGCAGCATCGCGACGGTCATTCTGGCCCAGACCCTGTTCTTTAAATTTACGGGGGCGGCGGAGTCCGTTTATATTTTTACCACAGTCGGTCAGGAGCCGTGGGGACGCTACGGCTCGGGCGTGGCGGAGCTCATCGCGTGCGTATTGCTCTTCATCCCGGGCATGGTCGCGCTGGGCGCGGGACTAGCGTTGGGCGTAATGTCCGGCGCGATATTCTTTCATCTTACGAAGCTGGGTATCGTGGTGCAGGACGATGGCGGCCTGCTCTTCGCCCTGGCGGTGGTGACAGCCGCTTGCGCGGCATTCGTGCTCTGGCGGCGGCGGCGGGAGCTTCCAATGATCGGCGCGAAATTCTGATTCATCCCGAAAACAACTTAATGCGAAACTGATATGAAAAAAATTCTGGCAATAATGGTGGTGTGTTTTGGCGTGACGCTGTCGATGGCGGGCGTGAAGCCCGTCAACACCACGCTCTTCGGAGTCGCGATCAAAGGATACGACCCGGTTGCTTACTTCACAGAGAGCAAACCGGTGGAAGGGAACAAGGAGTTTGAATTCATCTGGCAGGACGCGAAGTGGCGTTTTGCAAGCGAAGCGAATCGCGTCGCGTTCAAGTCAGCGCCGCAAAAATACGCTCCGCAGTATGGTGGTTATTGCGCGTGGGCGGTGAGCCAGGGCTATACTGCCGGAATAGATCCGACAGCGTGGAGAATCGTGGACGGAAAACTTTACCTCAACTACAGCGCCGATGTGCAAAAGAAGTGGCAGGCGGACATTCCCGGCCTGATCAAGAAAGCCGATGCGAACTGGCCTAAAATCAAAGAATAACCGTCCATAAGCTTATGACCGCCGCAGCCGCTCGCGCCAATATTCTCCTCCTTCAGCAAGCAGACGAATTGCTCATTGCACTCGGCAGTGAGCGTTATGCCAGCCGTGTGCCCGCTTGTTTCAACGCGTCGCCGGGCGGACATCTGCGGCACATCACGGACCATTACCTTGGATTGCTTGATGGTCTGACTTGTGGCGCGGTGGACTACGAACATCGCGCGCGTGATCTGCGCGTAGAGCGCGAGGTTGGGCACGCCCAGACACTGGTCCGCAGCTTAATCGCACGCCTCGAAGAGATTGAGCAGGCGGACCGCGACATCGCGCTGCGCGTGCGTGCCGAGGCGACGGATGAAGAAGGCGACCGCGAGCCGGGGCCTTTGGCCTGGAGTGATTCCTCCTTGCTGCGTGAGTTGGAGTTCATGCTGAGCCACACGGTGCATCACTACGCGTTGGTTGCGGTCATGTGCCGATTGCTTGGTCACGAACCGGCCGCAGAGTTTGGCATGGCACCCTCTACGATTCGCTTTCTTCGCCGCCAGACGCAATCAGCGGCATCCGCAGCTTGAGGTGATGTGCACGTTGAGCTGGCAGGTGCGGACAAGCGGGACTGGGTATGAACTTTGGTTCAACCGCGACGAAGTGATCACGCGTGAAGCAGAGTTGCCCCCGCGTTTGTGGCCGGGGGATAAAACGAGCCCGAGGTTTGTTGCGCCCGTCGATGGTGCCCGTGGCGGAACTTGGCTGGCGGTTAACGAGCGCGGCTTGTCCGTAGCTCTGCTAAACGATTACGGCGTCGCCTGGCGCCCGCCGACACCTTCGCGTAGTCGTGGCGACGTGGTAGTAGCAGCGGCCAGGACAGGAGGTATCGCGGAAGTAGCGGCGTGCCTCTTGGTCGATGATTTGCGAACTACGGCCGCGTTCACCTTGATCGCACTCGAAGCATCAGGAGCACGCGCGTGCTGGCATTGGAACGGAGTGCGCCTGGAGCATCGGCGAGGCAAGGACGTGCCGGAGTTTTTCTCGTCGTCGTCGTATCGCACTGCGGAAGTCATCGCCGCGCGACGGATGGAGTTCGAGCGCGTGTCGAAGACGACAGATGAAGAGTCGCGACGGGAGTTTCATTTTTCTCACGATATGACCCGTGGCGCGGAGTCGGTCCTGATGTCCCGGCCGGATGCGAACACCCGGAGCGTGTCTTGCGTGCGCGTTGGCACCTCTGAGGCAGTGCTGGAGTATGTGCCGGTTGGACGGGGTGAGGCGGGGCCGGTGTTAGGTGCGGTTTGCCGTTATCGCCTGCCACGCTCGGACGCGCAGGCTTGCACAGGAGAAAGCAGGTGAACGCGTGGGTGGATCAGCTTTTTGCGGCGGCGGAGTCGGGCGGGCCGTGGGCGCTGGGCGCGTTGGCTCTTGCGACCCTGGTCAGTGAAGATCTCGCGTGCATTGCAGCGGGACTCTTGGTGGCGCGAGGGGCGCTCGGCTTTGCCGAGGCGACGTCGGCGTGTTTCGCGGGGATCTTTGCGGGGGACATTTTGCTGGTCGTGCTCGGTCGAAGCTTCGGACGGGCGGCGCTGGGGCGCTGGCCACTGCGCGGACGGGTAACATCTGTTGCACTTGCGCGGGCCGAGGCCTGGTTTGCGCAGAGCGGGGCGCGAGTGGTGCTGGCGAGCCGGTTCATGCCGGGCACTCGATTACCGACTTTTGTGGCGGCGGGAGTGTTACAGGCACCGTGGAGAAAATTCATAGGTTGGTTTGCGCTGGCCTGTGCGCTTTGGACGCCGTTGCTGGTGGGCGCGGCATGGGTTGCGGGCGAGGCGGTGTTCGGGTGGTTCGCGGCCTGGAGTCGAGCGGTGCCGGTGCTGCTCGCGGCCGGAGGAGCAGGGTGGTTGGCGGTGCGCGTCGGTGGATCGATTGCGACGTGGCGAAGCCGGAGGCTGCTGTGGTCGCGATGGCAGCGACTGACTCGCTGGGAGTTTTGGCCCATTTGGGCGGTTTATCCTCCGGTGATCGTGTATATCGTTTGGCTGGGGCTGCGACATCGCGGGTTACTCTTGTTTACGGCGGTCAATCCAGGGATAGGCGCGGGCGGTGGTCTGGCAGGGGAATCGAAGAGCGAGATTTTACGCGGACTCGCAGGGGCAGGGGAGCGAATTGCGGCGTGGGCACGCGTGCCATCGGGCAACGGGCCGGAACGGGCGGAGGCCGTGCGGACATTTCAGAATCGGCAAGGTGAAGAAGGTAGATGGCCCTTGGTGCTGAAGCCGGATGTGGGAGAGCGTGGCAGCGGAGTGGTGATCGCCCGGAACGAGGACGAGATCGCGGCAAAACTGGCGACGGACAACGGTGTCTTAATCGTGCAACGCTATGTCCCGGGAGTGGAATTCGGGGTGTTTTACACGCGGAGGCCATCAGCCG
>JBEGTN010000358.1:0-9062 GCA_041179405.1 Verrucomicrobiota bacterium | reverse complement strand
CGCGGCGACCGGCGCCGCCGCGATTGGCGAGGCCGAAGGTGTTGTGCGGCACGAGGCCGCCGAAGGTCTGGGGAACCTCGCTGCTGACGTGAATGGCCTCGGGGTCGGCGGAGGGCGGGGCACCCGCGCAGGCGTTGTCGAGGTAGCGGCCGATCCAGCCGGTGGAGACGGAGTCCGAGCTTTCGTTGGCGGTCTCCCAAATCTCGGTGGAGCGGAAGTGGCTGCGGTTGGGGTTGGGGTAACCGACGTTTTGCACGATGCCGAGTTTGCCCTCCTTGAGCAACGCGTGCATCGCGGTGCAGCCGGGGTTGAGGCCGAGGGTGTCGTTGATTTGCAGGGTGGCCTCTTTTTTGAGCGCGAGGGTGGGACGGAGGGAATGGTAGGCCGGGTCGGAGAAGGGGATGACGGTGTTGAGGCCGTCGTTGCCGCCTGCGAGCTGGACGAGCACAAGGATGCGCCGGTCGCGCTCGGGGGCGGGCGCGCCCGCGAGGGTGGTCTGGACGAGGAACTGGGGCGCGAAACGGCTGAAGGCGAGCAGGCCGATGCCCTGGGTGCCGCGACGGATGAACTCGCGGCGGGTGGAAGGGAGGAAGCGGGGGTTCATGAAGGGAGAAAAGTTCGTTGTATCAGCAGAGTTGATACTCGGGGGACTGGAGGATGGTGACGGCGGCGCGGCGGGCCTGGGCCTCGAAGTCGCCGGGCGGAGCGGATTTCAGGTAGTCGAGCACGGTGCGGCGGTAGGCGGGGGCGACCTTGACGGGCAGGAAGTAGTCGCAGAGGCGATCGGTGATGCCGGCGGGCCCCAGCGAGGTGAAGGCCTGGATTCGCTCGTCATCGACATTGAAGCGGCCGTGTCCGGCGTCGCGGGCGACCTGGAGTTCGAGGCGGTCGTCGGCGTTGAGTTTTTCCTCGTCGATGGGCTGGCAGAGGGTGGCGGCGAGCTGGCGGCGGGCGGCGAGGGTGGAGGAGTTGATCCAGAGGCGGCCGCCGACCCAGCCGCGGACGTTGGGCGGGTTGTAAAGCGACTGGCCCATCTGGCGGAGCGGCTGGAGGGTGGTGCGGGGCAGCGGAGTGACGTCGAGACCGAGGTCTTGCAGGAGGCCTAGATAATAGTGGAGAGGGCTCTTGATGAAATTGGCGCGAAAGTCGGCGTGGTAAAACACGGCGCTGCCGAAAAACCTGAGGCAAAGCTCGCGGAGGGAAAACCCCTGCTCGCGCCAGGCCAGGCCGAGGGGCGCGAAAAAAGAATGAGGCAGAGGCTGGTCGGTCAGATAAAAGCGCGCCATCTCACGGGGAAGAAAGGTCGCGGCGGCGGGTTGTTCGTAAACGAGGTCGATGACGTCGTCGCCGCCAAAGGGGCCGGTTTTGCCGAAGATGGTTTTGGGGCCGCGGTCGGCATCGCGGTCGGATAGGCGAAATTGCAGCTCCTTGCCCTTCTCCTCGCTGATGCGGTAGCCGGTGAAGGCGCGGGCGGCCTGCTTGATATCGTCCTCGGTGTAGTTGCCCTCGCCGAGGGTGAAGAGCTCGAAAAGCTCGCGGGCGAAGTTCTCGTTGGGGGCTTTTTTACTGCTGCGATTGAGGTCGAGGTAGATGTTCATCGCGGCGGAGCGCGAGACGGCCTTGGTGAGCTCGGGCGCGGGCCCCGCACCGAGGGTGCGGAGGAGGTCGAGGTGGCGGTAGAGGCGCTCGACGTTGTAAACTTTCTCGAAGCCCACGACGTAAACGTCGCTGAGGAAAAGGTGCCATTTCTCGCAGGCGGAGCGCTCGGGCAGGGCAGCGGCCTGCAACCACTGGAAGGCAAGGTCGGCGGCGGCGGTGCGGGAGAGTTCGCGCTCCTCGCGTTCATAGGGCTGGCGCTCCAGTTGGGTGGCGCAGGCGCGCTTAAGGGCGCGAAGCTCGACCATGCGCTTCTCGATGTGGGAAAAGATGGCCGGGCGTGGGAGCGGGCGAGGGGTGACGGGGAAAAGCCGTTCGAGCGTGGCGGGCAGGCCGATGCGGACAGACTCGGCGACCTGTTCGGGGCGGGCGGCCCAGCCGGCGCGACGCAGGAGGTGGCGGGCAGTGTCTTCCGTCCAGGCTTCGGCGGGCAGGGGAAGCCAGGCGGTTTCCGGTGTCATGGGGGGGAACATGCGGGTATCAGCCTGAACCGTAACGTTGCCGACGGGCAGCTTAAAATCGCGAGCGGCGGGCGGCTTTACAGACCGAGTTGGGTTCGGTAGAGCCGGGGCACGCGTTTGGTGACCGAGCAAAGCGTTTCCCACGGTATGGTGTCGCCCCAGCGGCTGAACTCGGCGATGCCGATTTCGGCGTCCTGCTGACGCCCCACAAGCACAGCTTCGTCGCCGGCGACAACGCCGGGCAGGTCGGTCACGTCCACGATGGTCTGGTCCATCGTGACACGTCCGAGGACCGGGCAGCGTTTTCCGTGGAGGAGAACCTGGGCGCGGTTGCTGGCGGCGCGGGGGATGCCGTCGCCGTAGCCGGCGGCGAGGACGGCCACGCGTGAATCGCGCGCGAGCGTGTGCGTGCGGCCGTAGCTGATCCCCGTGCCGCCCGGGAGGTTTTTAACCAGGCCGACGCGGGTCCGGAAACTGAAGACGGGCTCGGCGCGCACGGATTCGAGCAGGGTGCCGGGGCGGGGCAGGATACCGAACTGGAGCAGGCCGACGCGAACGGCGTTGAAGGGACCGCCGATCTCCAGGGTTTCGATGCCGGCGCTGTTATCGGCGTGGACGAGCAGGTTGGTGGTGTCGAGATCCGGGCAGCGGGCGAGCGCGAGCAGGAAACGGCGGCGTTGCAGGGCGGTGAACTCCGGGTTCTCGTCGGGGCTGGAGAAGTGGGTGAACACGCCCGCGAGGCGAAGGCCCGGAGTGTCGTGGATAAGTTGATACACCCCTTCGGCGCCCTCGTGCCAGGCGCCCAGCCGGCCCATGCCGGTGTCGATCTTGAGGTGGACATCGAGCGGGCGGCCGGAGGCCTGCGCGACGGCGGCGAATCGAGCGACCTCCTCGGCGGACGAGATGGTCACGGCGACATCGAGGCCGGCGATGTGGCGGTCTTCCTGCGGAAGAATCGGGCTGAGCACGAGGATGGGCGAGTCGGGGCCGACTTCGCGGAGGGCGGCGGCTTCGGCGAGGTTGGCCACGGCGAAGAGATCGGCACCAGCGTGCATGAGGCGCGCGGCGACCTGGGGGAGACCGTGGCCGTAGGCGTCGGCCTTTACGACCGCGACGTAGCGAATCTGTCCGGGCAGGGCGGCGCGGATGCCCCGGAGGTTTCGTTCCAGGGCGGCCAGATCAATCTCGGCCCAGCAGCGCAAGGGAAGGTTGGCGGTGGCGCTCATGCGGTCGGCGTCGCGAGCGGAGCCTGATGAACCTGCGGCGTCCAGGTCACGTAGCTGGGCTGTTCATGCACAAAGGCATCGGGATCGGGTGCGGGCGTGAACAAGTCGGCGTCGGGCGAGGCGGCGAGGAGTTCGGCTGGTTGGTAGGCAAGGTCGGCTGGCGGGTTCTGCGCGGGAGGCAGGGACCAGCGCCGAAAAGTGGCGGGGGTGACGAGTGGGCCTGCGTTGGCGAGTGCTGCGGATGGAATTCTCTCGATGGACTGTTTGTCGCGGCGGACCACGTGCCAGCTTTCACGCCGGGCATCGGCGATCACACTGGCGCCGGCTGCGGCGGCCGAGGTGGCGAGCAAGGGCAGGCTAAGGTAGCTGTAAACCGCCAGTCCCGGGCGGGCGACCCTCCAGATGCGAACGGATGCGGCGGCGAGGCGAATGCCGAGGACAGATCCCGGGCCGGCGCAGAATGCGACCGCGTCCAGTTGAGCTATTTCCAAGCGAGCCGCCGCCATGACCTGCGCGACGACTTGAGGCAGGGCGTGGGCGGCCTCGCCCTCCATCGCGGCGTGAAAGGCGGCGGGCAGGTGTCCGGTGGAACGGGAGGCGTTTTGCCACAGGGCCGCCTCAGAAAGCGTCGCGCAAGTATCCACGACCAACAAGACGGGGTGGGCGGCGAGGAGTTGACGGAGGCTGGGCATGGGGAGAGCCACGCAGCAAGCGACGATGACGCCGCCCGGGCAAGAGCGCATAATATCCCGATGAATCGGGCATTGACCGCACTTTGGGGCGGGCCGTAGTTTGACCAATTCTGTCAACAAAACCCTCCATACTTTTACGACCGTGAACATCCAGATCCAAGACGTATCCCCCACCCGCAAGAGCCTCGTCGTCAGCTTTGACGCCAAAGAGGTCGGTATCGAATACCAAGCCGTCGTCGGCGAGGTTTCCAAGCAAGTCCGCCTGCCCGGCTTCCGTCCCGGCAAGGCCCCGGTCGCTCTTGTTCTCAAGCAATACGCCAAGAACATCACCGAGGATTTCAAACAGAAGATCGTGGGCAAAGCCTACCGCGATGCGCTCAAGGAGACCAAGCTGAACGTTGTTCAGGTTACCGGCATCGACGAGGGCACGATCGCTCCCGACCAGTCCGCCACCATCACGATCACGGTCGATCTCCAGCCGAGCTTTGATCTGCCGGAACTCGCGGGCATCCCCGTCACCATCGTTCCCGAGGGCGTGACCGATGCCGAGGTCGACACCGCCGTCGAGGCGCTGCGCGGCGAGCGGGCTGATTTCAAGGTGGCCGAGCGCGCCTCGCAAAAAGGCGACTACGTCAAACTATCCTACGAGGGCACGGTGGCCGGCCAGGCCATCCTCGAAATCGCCCCTGACAAACAAATCTACGGCAAGGTCCCGCAGACTTGGGAAGAGGTCGAGGGCGAGAACGACGGCCTCATCCCCGGCCTCGGCAAGCAGCTCGGCGGTCTCGCGACCGGCGACAAGAAGTCGGTCGAGGTTACTTTCCCCGCCGAGTTCGCTGCTGCTCCGGCTCTCGCCGGCAAGACCGCCAGCTACGCCGTCGAGATCCTCGAGATTCGCGAGCGCGTGCTGCCGGAGTTGAACGAAGAGTTTTTCAAGTCGAACCAGGTCGATGACCTTGCCGGTCTCCAGTCCAAGGTTCGCAACAACCTCGTCGCCCGCAAGGACCACGAAAACCGCGCCGGCAAACGCCGTCAGGTCGTTGACGCGCTTCTGGCCAAGATCGCCTTCCCGGTGCCCGAGAGCCTCGTCGAGCAGGAGACCCAGTCGGTGCTGCGTCGCTTCATGGAGGAGAACATGCGCCGCGGCGTGCCCGCCGAGCAGTTTGAGAAGGACAAGGCCCAGCTCATCGAGGGAGCCCGCAAGGCCGCCGAAGGTCGCGTCCGCACCCAGATGATTCTCGCCCGCATCGCCGAGCAGGAGAAGTTGCAGGTCGATGCCAATGACATCGACGCCTTCCTCTACCGCGAGTCCACCCAGAGCGGCGTCCGCCCGGAGAAACTCGTCAAGGATCTCACGAATGATCGCGACCGCCTCCGCGCCGTGCAGCAATCCATCGTTTTCGACAAGGCCCTTGATTTGGTGGTCTCCAAGGCTACGGTGACAGAGGCTGCACCCGCAGCCGTTTGATCACCATCCGCCAACACCCAAACAAACCTTGAGCTACTACGTTCCCATTGTCCTGGAAAACACCGGCCGCGGCGAGCGGTCGATGGATATCTATTCGCGACTCCTGAAGGACCGCATCATCTTCCTTGGCACCCCGATCGACGATCAGGTGGCCAACGTGATCATCGCGCAGTTCCTGTTTTTGCAGATGGAGGATCCGAAGAAAGACATCCATCTCTACATCAACTCGCCGGGTGGCGTGGTGACCGGCGGCATGGCGATTTATGATACCATCCGTTTCCTCCAGTGTGACGTGGTGACCTACTGCATCGGCCAGGCCGCCAGCATGGCCACCGTGCTGCTCACCGCCGGCACCAAGGGCAAACGCTTCGCCCTGCCGCACAGTCGAGTGATGATCCACCAGCCCAGCGGCGGAGCCGGCGGCCAGGCCTCCGACATCGCCATCGCGGCGCGCGAGATCATCCGTTGGCGGCAGACGCTTAATCAGGTCATCGCCGAGCATACCGGCAAGACCGTCGAGCAGATCGCCAAGGACTCCGACCGCGACTACTTCCTCAGCGCCCAGGAGGCGAAGGACTACGGTCTGGTCGATCACGTGGTTTCCAGCACCACCGCAGCCCAGTCGCTCGCGGGCGCAGCCTGAGGCGCAAACGAGTTTGGTCTTTATAGAAGCCCCGGTTTACGCCGGGGCTTTTTTGTGTTCACGCGATTTTGCCGAACAAAGCCCCGTCCCTTTGCGGCTCGACTCTCGCGGGACTCCGGCGAGCATCAGACCCACTCAATCGCATGGCCAAAGCAACCCGCGTAAATCTTTGTTCATTCTGCGGCAAATCGCAGACCGAGGTGAAAAAACTCATCGCGGGGCCGGGCGTTTATATCTGCGACTCCTGCGTCACGGTCTGCAAAACTATCATCGACCGCGAAGCCACCACCCCGGCCGTTGATCAAAAGCCGACCTTTCGGCTGGTGAAACCGTCCGAGATCAAACGCTCGCTCGACGACTACGTGATCGGCCAGGACCACGCCAAGAAGGTCCTCTCAGTGGCGGTCTATAACCATTACAAGCGACTCACTTTCGCCTCCGGTTCGCCCGACCGCACGGCGAACACCCTTGCGCCCGAGTTTAACGACATCGAGGTCGAGAAGAGTAACATCCTCCTCGCCGGTCCCACCGGCTCGGGCAAAACCCTGCTCGCCCGCACCCTCGCGCGCATCCTTGAGGTGCCCTTCGCCATCGCCGACGCCACCACCTTGACTGAGGCCGGCTACGTCGGCGAGGACGTCGAGAACGTCGTCGTGCGTCTCCTGCAAAACGCCAACTACGACGTGCGTCGCGCCGAGTGCGGCATCATCTACATCGACGAGATCGACAAGATCGGACGCAAGACCGAGAACGTGTCCATCACCCGCGACGTATCGGGCGAAGGCGTGCAACAGGCGCTGCTCAAGATTCTTGAAGGCACGGTTTGCAACGTGCCGCCACAAGGCGGGCGCAAACACCCGAACCAGGAGCTCGTGCAGGTGAACACCCAGAACATTCTTTTCATCTGCGGCGGGGCTTTCGTCGGTCTCGATGCCATCGTGCAGCGCCGCCTCGGTGCGCGCGGCATGGGTTTCGGGGCAAATCTGTCCGCCGGTTTGAAGACCGGTGGCGCATCAAACCACACTGAAGAAGACGCGGCGGAATTGTTGATGAAATCACTCGCGCCCGAGGATCTGGTGCGCTTCGGCATGATTCCCGAGTTTATCGGCCGTCTCCCCATGATTTCCGTGCTCGCACCCTTGCGTCAGGAGGATCTCGAAAAGGTCTTGTTGGGAACGAAAAATTCTCTCGTTAAGCAATACGCCAAACTTTTCGCGATGGATGGCGCGGGATTGCGTTTCACGCCTGATGCCATTCGCGCCATCGCCGCGAAGGCGTTGTTGTTAAAGACCGGAGCCCGTGCGCTGCGTGCGATCCTCGAACAGCTGATGTTGGAAATCATGTATGATCTTCCTGCGCGGGATGATGTCGGTGAGGTCGTGATTGATGCGGCTGTAGTCGCGGGCAAAAAACGTCCCACGCTCAAGCGTCGCGCGGAAAAAAACGGGACTCCAGCCGCTCCTGAAGCTCAAGACGCGGCCTGAACAGCGGGTGCGGTTGGCTTGGGCCCGATTTTTCAGGCGTCGCTCGCCAAGCGTTTAGAGCTTTTTAAGAAATGTCGTAGCCGTTCAGAGGTAGGGCGTGACCGCTGGGCACGCCGCGTTGGCGTGGTGAATACCTGAGAGGCACGGCGGCGGGCCCAGCGGTCCCTCCCTACCTTTCAAGCCGTCATTTTGGCTACAGTTTTATTTGAAATGCTCTAACGGTCCGGTGCATTTGGATTTCCGAGTGATCGGTATTATCCGTGTCCATCCGTCCCGCGTTGCGGGATCTGTGGTTAAAACGGCCGTTTCCGGCTGCCTCAACCCTTGAGTTCGATTTGCTCGACCAGCTCCACGCCGTAGGCTTCGAGGCCCACGACTTTGCGCGGATGCCGGGTGAGCAGGCGGATTTTCTTGAGGCCGAGCGCGCGGAGGATTTGCGCGCCGAGGCCGTAGTCGCGCAGGTCCATGGCAGATCCGGCTTCAGCCGTAGGGGCGGGTTTGCCGGCCTCGACACCGAGGCGGCGCAGAAGCGTCTCGCCGGGGTTGGCGGGCTCCATGTAGAGCACCGCGCCGCAGCCCTCGGCGGCGATGGCGCGCAGGCTGGCGTCGAGCGCGCCGGAGAGAGAGCCGCCGTCGCTGCCGTGGAAGACGTCGGTGAGCACGTTCGCGCTGTGGACCCGGACGAGGGCCGGCTCGTGCGCGGCGGGAGCGCCGAGCGTGAGGGCGAGGTGGTGGCGTTTGTCCAGACGACTGCGGAAAACGTGGACGGTGAAAGCGCCGTAGGCGGTGGCGAGCGGGCGCTCGGCGACTTTCTCCACGAGTTTGTCCTGCTTCAGGCGGTAGGCGATGAGCTGTTCGATGGAGATCATCTTCAGGCCGAAGCGGTGTTTGAACTCCTCGAGCTGGGGCAGGCGCTGCATCGTGCCGTCGTCATTGACGAGTTCGCAAAGAATACCGCAGGGCTCGAGGCCGGCGAGCAGGCAGAGGTCCACCGCCGCCTCGGTGTGGCCCGCCCGCTCCAGCACGCCGCCGGCGCGGGCGCGCAGAGGGAAAACATGGCCGGGCTGCACGAGCTGGTCGGCGCGCGAGGCGGGATTGGCCAGGATCTTGATCGCGACGGTGCGGTCGTAGGCGCTGACGCCGGTGCTGATGCCCTCGGCGGCGTCCACCGTAACGGCGAAATCGGTGCGTTGCACCTCGCGATTGCGCGCCACCATGGGGCCGAGGCCGAGGCGGTCGAGCTGGGCGCCGAGCATGGGCACGCAGACGATCCCGCTGCCGTGGCGGATCATGAGATTGACCGTCTCGGGCGTGGCCTTGGAGGCGGCCATGATGAGGTCGCCCTCGTTTTCACGATCCTCGTCGTCGGACACGATGATGGGCTGGCCGGCGGCGATGGCCGCGATGGCGTCTTCAACGGAATCAAAGGGTG
>JBEGTN010000357.1:0-2574 GCA_041179405.1 Verrucomicrobiota bacterium | reverse complement strand
TCGTGGTAAATTCCGTCCTCCGTATTTGGCTTTATCCGTGTTCATCCGCGCCCATCCCTGTGGTCAATTTTAGCGCCAAGGTATTCTCCGCGTCTCTGTGCCTCTGTGGTAAAAAACCACCTCCCTTCCGTCCTCCTCGTTCCAAAACTATCCGCGCCCATCCACGCAATCCGCGGTTAAAAAACTCCGTTCCGCTCCTGAGTTTCCACCACAAAGACCCAAAGGCACGGAGCCCTCACAAAGAAAACTCACGCCGCCCCATACCGTCGGTCCGACCTTTGTGAGCCCTTCGTGTCTCCGTGCTTCGTGGTAAATTCCGTCCTCCGTATTTGGCTTTATCCGTGTTCATCCGCGCCCATCCCAGTGGTCAATTTTTAGCGCCAAGGTATTCTCCGCGTCTCTGTGCCTCTGTGGTAAAAACCTACTCCACCCGCGCCGCACCCCGCCCGTCGCCCAGCTCGATCTCGATCCGCTCCCCCGCGCGCAGCCCCGCCACCCGCGTCACCGCCCGTCCTTCCTCGTCGCGCACGATCGCAAAACCCCGGTTTAGCACCGAGGCCGGACTCGCCGCTTGAAGCCTTTTCCAAAGCCCGAGCAAACGCTGCGACTCCCGCTCCACCCGCCGCGCCGGACTCGCCGCCGCGAAGCGCCCCGCCGCCAGCGCCAGCCCGTGCCGCCGCGTGCGCACCGCGCCCGCCGCCGCCAGCGCCAACCTCGCCTGCAAATCGTCCAGCCGTTGCCAGCTCCGCTCCACCTGCGCCATTGGCGAGAGCAGCCGCAGCCGCGCCGCCATCCCGTCCAGCCGCTCGCGCGCCGCCTCCAGCGCCGCCTCCACCTCGGCGCGGAGCGCCTTGCCCAGCTGCGCCAGCCGTTCGTTCTCCGCCACCCAGCCGCTCGAAATCAACTCCGCCGCCGCGCTCGGCGTCTCCGCCCGCACGTCCGCCGCGAAGTCGCTCAGGGTAAAATCAATCTCGTGTCCCACCGCCGAGATCACCGGCACCCGCGAGCCCGCCACCGCCCGCACCAGCGTCTCCTCGTTGAACGCCCACAAATCCTCCAGCGACCCGCCCCCGCGCCCCACCACCAACAGGTCAAACGCCACTCCGCACGCCGCCGCGTCGCCCGCCAGCGCGATCATCGCCGCCACCTCGGCCGCCGCGCCCTCGCCCTGCACTTTCGCAGGCAGCACCACCACCCGACCGCGCCAGCCGCGCCGCGATAAAATCCGCAAAAAATCCTGCACCGCCGCGCCCGTCGGCGAGGTCACGAAGCCCACTGTGCGCGGCAGTCGCGGCAGCTCCCGCTTCCGCTCCTTCGCGAACAATCCCTCCGCCGCCAGCCGCGCCTTCAAGGCCTCAAACTCGCGCTGCAAGCGCCCCACCCCGTCCTCGATCACCACCCGCACGATAAGCTGATAGTTGCCCCGCGCCTCATAGACGCTGATCTCGCCATAGGCGACCACCTGCATGCCGTCGCGCAACTTTACGGTCTGCCGCCCCGCATCGCCGCGAAACATCACCGCCGCGAGCTGCGCGCCCGAGTCCTTGAGCGAAAAATACACGTGCCCGCTGGTCTGTATCCTCAGGTTAGATACTTCTCCTCTGACCCAGCCCGGACGCAGCCCGCTTTCCAGCAGGGTTTTCACCCGGCGAGTGAACTCCGTGACGCTCTCCGCCCGCGTCCCGCCGTCCGTTCCGAGGTCAAATTCCAGGTCCGCCATGGTCAGATGTCCTCGGCCATCGGCACGGCCTGCGCGTCAGCCGCCGCCCGCTCCTTCTTCTGGATGCGGTCGCGCAACAGTTTCACCCCAATGACCACCAGCACCACGCCCGCCAGCGCGATTAAAGCCACCTTCCCCTTCCCTTGCGCCAGCGCATCGCCAAATACGATGAAAAGCACCACGTTCACCGTGGAGACCACCCACGAGATACCGAGATACAGCCAGAAAGGCACCTCCGCCAACCCGAGCAAAAAGCTCTGAAAAACATAGGGAGGCCCCGGCGTGATCCGCACCAACAAGGTAAACATCCTCTGCTTCGCCGCCGGCACCACCGGGATGCTATAGCCCAAAAACCCCAGTAGCCTCGTCACCCACGGCCGCACCCCATACCGCGCCAGCCCATACGAAATCGTCATGCTGATCGCCATGCTCACCCCCGTCAGCAGCAACACCGTCGGCATCCCCAGCAGCGGCACGAAGAGCGGCCCGGCCGTCAAAGAAAACAGCGACACCGGGCACCCCACCGCCGGCAACACCGCGAAGGCCGCGAAAAACCAACCCGCGCCCAGTCCCCGCACTTTCTCCATGCCGGTTTTCGCCGCATCTTTGACCTGCCCCCACACTTCGGTGGGCAGCAGCATCGCGACGACTGCCGCCGCCAGCAACAAGACGCCTCCGACAGCCAAAATGACCATCCGGCGCTTCCGTTGCTCGAGCGTGTTCCCTTTTTCAGTGGACGACATTGCGCGCAGGTTCCGTCCCCCGCCCCCCTCGGTCAAGCCTCGCCACCCAGCCACTGCCGCCATCTCCCTGATTCTTGGGTAAAAATCCTCTTCCCGCCCGCCTCGTGTCCG
>JBEGTN010000356.1:0-2671 GCA_041179405.1 Verrucomicrobiota bacterium | reverse complement strand
ACAATTCGCGGGCCAAAGGGGCGGCGGAGGGCGAAAATGCCTTAAAATTGGTGCCGTGAGTGGTTGCACACGGGGAGGAAAACGGCTTACTCGCGGGCATTACGCCGTTTCCTCCATTTTTCCGGCCCGATTATTGCGATGTTCGCAACTCGTTGACTTAAAGCACTTTGTCGATTTAACGCACAATAAATATTATGTCTAATCAAATAGCGACAACGCATCCGGTTCAGACACCTCTCTTTAATTGGCTAAAAACTCGTCAGAGTGGCATTTTACTACATCCCACTTCCCTGCCTAGCGATCAAGGTATCGGAGTCTTGGACGTTCAGGTGGATAGGTTTCTAGCTTATCTGCAGGACTCGGGCATTTCCAATTGGCAGGTCTGCCCGCTTGGACCAACCGGCTATGGCGACTCACCTTACCAGTGCTTTTCTTCCTTCGCTGGTAATCCTTACCTGATAGACTTGGCTGCTTTAGTTGCATCCGGATTAATCACCGATGAGGATTCAGCAACTTTACGCGCTTTGCCGCGCGACCACGTGGACTACGGCTGGCTCTATGTAACGAAGTGGCCGGTCTTGTTCCGTGCTTATACTGCAGCAAAAAACCGGAAATTTAAGGAATTAGGCTACGGAGACTTTAGCAAATTTTGCCGCTCCAATGCCAGCTGGTTAGACGGCTATGGGTTATTTATGGCGCTCAAGGACCATTACGACGGTCGACCGTGGTGGCTTTGGCCGAACGAGCACCGGTTTCTCTCACGTGTAATGACCGGCGCCCTTCCCGCTTCGGTAATCGAACGCGCGGAAGCTTACGCATTCTTCCAATACCTTTTTTATGGGCAATGGGCTCGTGTGCGCACCGCTGCAACGAAGCGAGGCATCCAGATCATCGGCGATGCGCCTATTTTTGTCGCGCGCGATTCTGCCGACGTGTGGAGCCGTCCAGAGTTATTCCAAATCAATCAGGAGACCGGCACGCCGAACGTAGTCGCCGGTGTTCCGCCTGATTATTTCTCGGCTGACGGACAGCTTTGGGGCAACCCACTTTATGACTGGGCCAAACACGCCGCCGATGGCTATACTTGGTGGCTGCAGCGGCTTCGCGCCAACTTTGCCATGTGCGATGTTGTGCGAATCGACCACTTCCGCGCCTTTGACACTTACTGGTCCATCCCGGCCGAAGCGAAGACGGCCAAGAACGGTGAATGGAAGCAGGGCCCCGGACTTCCCTTTTTCAAGGCAATCAAAACCGACCTGCCCGACGCCAAGCTCATCGCCGAGGATCTGGGCGAGCTATTCGAGAGTGTGCGTGTGCTGCGTGATGCCTGCGGACTGCCGGGCATGACCATTCTGCAGTTTGCCTTCGGTGGCGATGCGACTAATCTTTACCTACCCCACAATCTCACTGCAAACGCGATCGTGTATCCGGGCACTCATGACAATAATACCACCCTGGGCTGGTATCGGGACGCCTCGCCAAAAGAAAAAGACCACGTCCGTAGTTACCTCCGGGTGGACGGACGCGAGATAGGCTGGGACTTTGTGCGCTCGGCTTACGCGGCGGTCAGCCGCCTGGCGGTCATACCCATGCAAGATTTGCTAAGCTTGGGCGGGGATGCGCGCTTCAACACCCCGGGAGTCGCTGCCGGTAACTGGCAATGGCGTTACTCGGAGAGCCAACTGCAGACTCTTCACACCCAGTCCGCGTCTTATTTGAAATCCCTCGGCGAAGTCTACGGACGCTCCTGAAAACGTGTGCCTAGTGAGCGGGACCGGACGCGAAATGGCTCGAAATACGTGGCAACACTTGCTCGCGAGCGTCGTCGAGCACGTAGTGCCCCGCATCCGGCAGGTAAAGCGTCTCCGCTTCAGGCAGGCGATTGCGCCACTCGGCGTAGAATGAATCGTTAAAACAGAAATCCCGGCCGCCCCAGATGATTAGCACCGGGTTTTGTCTGAACCTCGCAATCCCCGCCGCCGTGGCGACCAGCGCCGGCCAACTCGGATGCGCGGGTGAAAGCGGGATGTCTTTCACAAAGGCATTTACGGCGACGCGATGCGCCCACGAGTCGTAAGGCATCAAATAGCCCCGCTTTTCGTCGGCGGAAAGCTCACGCCGGTTCATCGACATCCAGGTGGCCGGCCAGGCGAAGCCGTTCAGGCCGCGCACCAGGGCGGTGCCTGGAAAAGCCGACTTGCAAAGGGAAATTCGGGCGGGAATGCGCGATGAGGGGAAAGCCCCCGTATTTAATATCACGATACGGCCGATCAAATCCGGGTGGCGGGCTGCAAATCCGAAACCGATGGCCCCGCCCCAGTCGTGCACTACGAGGTGGATACGCGTTAGCCCCAAGTGCGCAACCAGCGCCGCAATGTCCTCAATGCGCTGTCCGAGCGTGTAGGCGTAGGATTCGGGCTTTTCCGAAAGACCCATTCCGATGTGATCCGGGACGATACAGCGAAACGAAGGCGCCAGCGTCTTGACTAGATCTCGGTAATAAAAGGACCACGTGGGATTGCCATGGAGCATCAACACGGCCTCGGAAGAGGGCGAGGCTGCGGACGCCGTCCCCTGCCCTCGCCCACCCTCGTCCAGATAACTCATCTGCGCTCCGCCTGGCGTGTTGAAACGCTGCGGGGTGTAGGGATAAAGCGTCTTAAGCCAGGCT
>JBEGTN010000355.1:0-4392 GCA_041179405.1 Verrucomicrobiota bacterium | reverse complement strand
CGGCGGCGTGGCCTGCCAACGGGAAACGATTCCCTCCCGCCAATGCGAGCGGGGGGACCTGCGTGAGCAGCGCTCCGGTGCCGAGCGCGGCCAGCGCCAGCGGCCAACTGCGCAGCCAGGGGCCGCCGATCGTGCCGGGCGCTCCCCGCACAAGCACCTGGGCCGGCGGTGTCAGCGCGGCGGCGCGCGCGGGCACCCAACCCGCCGCGATGCTCGCAAGGACTCCGGCAGCCAATCCGACACCCGCCTCCGACCAGCCAAGCTGCGCGGCTGACACGCTGGTGGCGTAGTAGAGGGCGTTGACCGTCTGGCCTACTGCGCGCACGGCGAATTGCGCTCCCAGCCAGCCCAGCAGGAGCCCGAGCGCGCCGCCTGCCAGCCCGAGCAGCGCGGCCTCGATCAGCCAGGCGCGGCGAATCACGCCGGCATCGACTCCGAGCGAGCGCAGGATGGCGATCTCGGCGCGCCGTCGCACGACCGCGCCGTCGAGCGCTTGGAAGACCAGATAAAGCCCGACCAGCAACGCAATGAGCGAGAGCACGGTGAGGTTGAGCCGGAAGGCCTGCGTCATCGTCGCGGCCGTCTCGCGCCGCGCCCCCGGTGTCGTGGCCAGCCAGCGCTCTCCCGCTGCGCTGCGACCGAGCGCGGCAAGACGTTCGCCAAGGACGACCCGGCGGCTCGCGAGCGCCGCTCCGGCCTCAAGGACAAATTCAATCCGGTCCAGCCGGCCTTCGCGTCCGACGAGCCGTTGCAGTTGAGGCAAGTCGAGCACCACCAGATTGGCGGGCGCGGCCGGACCGTCAGGCACCTGCGGAATCAAACCGGCGACAGGCAAGGTGAGCGCACGGTCGTTGATCACAAGATCGAGTGTCTTTGGTGTGCTCGTCCCGGAGTTGAGTCCCGGACTGACCCAGAGGCGCGTGCCGTTCTGGAACAAGGCCCAGAAGTCTGTCGTCGGGGTGCCAGTATTTCCATGCGCAGATTTGGCCCGGCCGAGGAAGGATTCGGAGGCGGCTTGTTGCCCCGCGAGATTGCTGACGCCGACCAGATCTACACCGAGCAGGGTGTAGGTCCGGCGGGAAAACCCCGAGGACGGCGTGGTTTCCTCTCGGGCGGCTTCGGTGGCGGTGCTCTCCACGACCGGGTGAATCTGCACCGCCAGATCGAAAAGGGCGTCGCGCAATTCGGGCAGGATGCTTTCGGACAAGGTTCCGGCGGGAGCCTGGATGATCCAGTCACTGCGGCCGGTGAGCGTCTCGGTGAAATGAGTGAAACTGGACACGGCCGCCCTGTTGGCCAGACGCACAGCGGTGAAAACGCCCACGCCGAGCGCCAGGATGAGCACGAGCAAAAGATTTTGCCCGAACGCGTGCCGCCAATGACGCAGCGTGAAGAGCCGCAACAAGAGCGGGATGAGTGAGGGCGATTCGGTGCGGCCAAACATGGATTTATCCTCGGCGCAGTGTAGCCTCAGGTGCGGACAATACGGCCGTCGCGCAGATGAATGCCCCGGTGGCAGATGGCGGCGGCGTCTTCACTGTGGGTGACGAGCACGAGCGCGGTGCCGGTCTCGTCGGTGAGCTCGCGCAGGAGGCGGAGGATGTTTTCGCCATTGGCCGAGTCGAGGTTGCCGGTCGGCTCGTCCGCGAGGAGCAGGGCGGGGCGGTGGACGAGAGCGCGGGCGATGGCGACGCGTTGTTGTTCGCCACCTGATAGCTGGGCGGGCAGGGCGTGCGAGCGGGAGCCCAATCCTACTCGCTCTAAAATGGCGGCCACCCGCGCCCGTCGTTCGGCTGCGGGGGTGGCGATCAACTGGAGAGGCAGCTCGATGTTTTCGGCGGCGGTGAGCGTGGGCAGGAGATGAAAAAACTGGAACACCGTGCCCACGCGCTCCCGGCGCAGCAGGTTGAGTCCATCGGCGTCGAGCCGGTCGATACGCGCTCCGAGCAGGCAAATCTCGCCGGAGTCGGGGCGATCCACGCCCCCCAGGCAGTTGAGCAGAGTGGTTTTCCCGCTGCCGGACGGGCCGGTCAACGCCACGCGCTCCCCAGGCGCGACCGCAAAAGACACCTCGTCGAGCACACGCCGGGGACCATAGTTTTTGATTACGTTTACGACTGAAAGGGTGGGGGAGTCTGGGACGGTTGGCACGGCGGACATGGCGGCGGAGGCTAATCAACCCGGTCGCGAAAGCCAGAGGCGGAGATGATTTGGCGGCCGAGGCGGTAACGTTAAGATTGTTCGCCTGCGGTTGACCGCGACACCGGAACGTTGCACGGTGCGCGCGATGTCCGAAGCCAAGCCCGCCACCATACTCGTAATCGATGACGACACCGAGGTCCGCTATTCGCTGGGCCGGGTGCTTTCCTCCCGCAAATATCAGGTGCTGGAGGCCGCCAGCGGCGAACAAGGCGTGGCCCTGGTTAAAAAAGGCCCCGCGCCAGACCTGATCTTCCTCGATGTCCGCATGGGAGGCATGAGCGGCCTGGAAGCGCTGCAACACATCCGCTCGGCCAACCCCAAGCAGCTGGTCATCCTCATGACCGCCTTCGGCACCGCGCAGACTGCGATCGAGGCGATGAAATTCGGCGCGTTCGACTATATCATGAAACCCTTCGACCCCGCGAAGGTGCTCGCGCTGGCGGAGAACGCCCTGAAGGCCCACGCCGACATGCGCTCGGCAGGCGATTATAAGTCCACCATCAACGCCGACGACTACCGCGAGGGCATCGTGGGCGTGTCGCCGGTGATGCAGGAAGTCTTTAAGATCATCGGTCAGGTAACGGCCAGCGACGTGACCGTGATGATCACCGGCGAAAGCGGCACCGGCAAAGAACTCGTCGCCCGCTCGATTTGGAAGCACTCCCACCGCGCCAAGGGTAACTTTATCGCGGTGAACTGCGCGGCCATCCCGGATAATTTGATCGAGAGCGAACTCTTCGGTCACGAAAAAGGTTCCTACACCGGCGCCACCAACCAGCGCATCGGAAAGTTTGAGCTCTGCGACCGAGGCACCATTTTCCTCGATGAAATCGGCGACATGGCGCTCGCCACCCAGACCAAGATTCTCCGCGTGCTCCAGCAGGGAGAAATCCAGCGCGTCGGCGGCACCGAGACCCTGAAAGTGGACGTGCGCATCATCGCCGCGACCAACAAAGACCTGGAAGCGATGGTCAAGGCCAAGACCTTCCGCGAGGATCTCTATTACCGGCTCAACGTTGTGCGGATCAAGATGCCGCCCCTGCGCGACCGTCGCGACGACATCCCGCAGTTGGTGGATTTTTGTCTGCACAACCTCGTTAAACAAAAGAAAGCCCGGGTGGCCAAAGTCTCGCCCGAAGCGATGGCGGTGCTGGCTCGCTACGACTGGCCGGGCAACGTGCGAGAACTCGAAAATCTGATCTACCGCTGCGCGGTGATTGCGCAGGGCGACACGATCTTGCTCAAAGACCTGCCGCAGGAAGTCCGGGACGTGGCCGGCGTGATCGCCGCCGCCCAAGGCAGCTCAAACCCACCGCTGGTCTCGCCCTCGGCCAAAACGGAGGAGCCTATTTCCGGCGAAGCAATCCCTATCGTGAATACCGCCCCGGTGCCACTGACAATCGCGCAAGCACTCGATTTTCTGCACACGGAGCTTAGCCGCGAAACCGAGTCTATCCTGGAACGCCTGGAGCGGGAGATGATCATCCGCGCCTTCAAGGCGCACGAAGGAAACCTCGCCCGCACGGCGGATCGGTTGGGCATGACCCGTGCGACCTTGCGAAAGCGGGTTGAAGAGTTGGGGCTTCAACAAGGTTGACGTGGTGGGGTGGGGCAGTGTTTTTTCCATCGCCTCACGGGAACAGTCTCGTTGAGTTTTGTGTTTCTGGTCCGGAAGGGTGGCAGAGTGGTCGATTGCTCCAGCCTTGAAATCTGGCGAACCGAAAGGTTCCGGGGGTTCGAATCCCTCCCCTTCCGCCATCCTTCGCCCTGCGGGCTTCGGATGGCGTGGCCCTGGCGAATGGCGCGTTCCAGTGAGCAAGCGATGGCACGGTTGCGGCGAAGGATGCCCTGCGAAGCTTCAGCGTAGCAGGGCTGATCGGATTCTGCGCCATCAGACGCGGCCACGTTCTTGCCTACAAGTGGCTGTCGGGCATTTTCCCAGAAACCGGCGTTGCGCTAGGCGCTTGCGAGCTTCACACCCTTTTCGCAACCCATGGCGCGCGCAAAGTCTTCCCCGTCTTCGTCCCAGTCTTCCGCCACCATCGGCTTCGAGGCCAAGCTCTGGCTCGCCGCCGACAAGCTCCGCAACAACATGGACGCGGCGGAATACAAGCACGTCGTCCTCGGGCTCATCTTCCTCAAATACATCTCCGACACGTTTGAGGAGCACCGCGCCAAGCTCGTCGCTGG
>JBEGTN010000354.1:0-5237 GCA_041179405.1 Verrucomicrobiota bacterium | reverse complement strand
AGCGCGATGAGCACGGGCTTGGCGGCGCGTTTCAGATCGAAGCCGGGGTCCAGCGTGGTGGCGACTTCCTCGATGGAGAGCACGGCCTTGGCCATGAGGGAGTAGTCGCTGGTGACGTTGATGCCGTTGCGGCCAAAAATGAAGAGCAGCTTCAACATGGCGCGCCCCATCTGAACGTGGCCGATGGCGCGGTTAAAATCCTCGCGCAGGGCGAGGGTGACGTCGCGTTCCATGGCGCGCAGGTCGGCGCGTCCGGCGGGGCTGCCGAGGTCGGCGGCGATTTGCACGATGCGTTCCGCGTCTTGATCGACGGCGGCGAGAAAGAGGTCGGCGAGGGCGTGGCGGAGGCGGCGGGTGAGGTGGCCGGCGAGGCCCCAGTCGAGGAAGCAGAGGCGTCCGTCGGCGGCGATGAGCACGTTGCCGGAGTGGGGGTCCGCGTGGAAGAAACCGGCGACGAGAACTTGGTGAAAGAGCGAGGTGGCGCCGGTGGTGGCGAGGGCGTGGGCGGCGGCCGGGTCGAGCCCGGGGTCGTCCACCGGGCGGCCTATGATGCGGTCCATCACGAGCACGCATTCGCTGGAAAGCGACTCGACGACCTCGGGGGCGAAGACCTTGTCCGGCTCCGGATTGGTGGCGTTAAAATAGCGCTGGTTGCGGGCCTCGTGGGTGAAATCGAGTTCGCGCAGCACGCCGGCGCTCACCTCGGCAACGACGGAGGGGAGGTTGTAGGGCGCGAGGGCGGAGATGCGGTTGTGGATCTGGCCGGCCAGGAAGGCGAGGATGGCGAGGTCGTTCTCGACGATACGCTGGAGGCCGGGGCGCTGGATCTTGACCGCGACCTCGCGGCCGTCGTGGAGGCGGGCGAAGTGGACCTGGGCGAGGGAGGCGGCGGCGGCGGGAGTCTCGTCGAAGGCGGCGAAAATCTCGGAGAGAGGGCGGTTGTCGAAGGCGGCGTCGAGGATGGGGCGGATCTCGGCGAAGGGGACGGGGGGGACGGTGTTGCGGAGCTTGCGCAGTTCGAGGATGAGGCCGGAAGGGAGCGCGTCGGGCCGCATGCTGAGGAGCTGGCCGGCCTTGATGAAGGCGGGGCCGAGCTCCTCCAGAGCCATGCGCAGGCGGACCCACGGGGGCAGGCGCTCGGCGGGGCGCGGCAACATGCGTTGCAGGAAGCCGGCGGGGAGCTCGATCTGGTCGAGCAGGTCGGTGAACCCGTAGCGGGCGACGACGCCGACGATCTCCTTGGCGCGGACGGCGTGGGAGAGGATGTTGAAGGCGATCACGTCGGCGTCACGGCTCGCTGTTGCGGGTCGGGGCGGGCGGCGGATTGGCGGCGGCCTCAAGCACGGCGACACGGGCCTCGAGGGCGGTGAGGCGAGCGGCCACGGCGGCGTCCTGACGGTGGAGGATTTCCTGCACCTTGGCGGAGGCCTGGGCGCTCATTTCCTCGAATTCGCGGCGGCCGCGCTCGGCGATTTTCTCGGCGATGATGCGGGCATCGTCGGCTTTGATTTTACCCTGGCGCACATAGTCATCGAGGGCGTCCTGGACTTTTTCCTTGGTGATGACGGCGGCACCCACGCCGGCGAGGAGGGTTTTCTTGATGGTGTCGATCATGGTGAGAAAAAAGTAACTGGATGCCGCGAACGCCGCAAGCGCGGGGTTTTGGCCTGGGCGTCCTCAGGAGGACGGGACGACGGGGAAGGGGGCGTTGGTGGCGGCGTGAGGGGCGGCGGCACGCAGGCGGTGGGCGAGCGCGAGGCTGAGCAGAAAAGCGCCGGTGGCGAGCCAGCCGACCTGCGGGTAGCCGAGCAGGCGGCCGGTAACGTCGCGGGTGACGAGCATGCCCCCGACGAGGTTGGCCAGGGCGCTCGCCCCCTGTTGCACGGCGGAGTTGAGGCTCATGAAACCGCCGCGAAAACGGGGCGCGACGGCGTTGGCGACCAAGGTGCTGGCGGGGCCGAAGCGGCCGGACATGCCGACGAAAAACAGGGTGGTGGCGGGCAGCACGACCCAAAGCGGCGCCGGGCCGAGGTGGGTGACCAGCAGGGCGGCGGCCACGGCGGGGATGGTCACGCCTGCGAGGACATGCAGCTTGTCATGGCGATCGGTGAGCCGGCCGATGAAGGGAGTGGACACCAGGGTGGCGAGTCCGCCGAAAAAATAGACCCACAGCAGGCGGCCCTCCGGCAGGCCGACGTTGGTGACGAGGCTCGGGGCCATGAAGGGGATCATGAGGCCGTTGGCCGAGACCAGGGCGGCGGTGACGGCGAAGGCGCGCCAGTGGATCGGCTCGGCCAGCAGGCCGCGCATCTGGGCGAGCGGCGATACGTGGACTGCGCCCGGCGCCGGCGGGAGACGGGGCAGGAAACGGGCGATGGCACAGAGGATCAAAAGGCCGAGCCCCACGAGCAGGAAAAAGGGGGCGTGCCACTCGAAACGGTTGGAGAGGGCGATGCCGAGCGGCACGCCGGCCACGGAGGCGAGCGGGAAAGCCGACATGACAAAGGCCATGCCGCGACCGCGCCGTTCCGGCGGCACGACGTCGGCGACCATCGCGACGACGACCGAGCCGGCCAGGCCGCCGAAGACGCCGGCAGAGATACGGGCGGCGAGCAGGGCGTGGTGGCTGGGCGCGAGCGCGCAGGCCAGGGTCGACAGGATGAACCCCGCGTAGAGCCAGACGAGGGCGCGCTTGCGGTCGATGCGGTCGAGCATAAAGCCGCCGAGCAGACCAGCCACGGCGGCGGCCCCGCCGTAGGCCGCCACGAGTTGGCTGAATTGTGACGGGTTGAGCGAAAACACCCGCATGAGCCCCGCGCCAAGGGGCATCATGATCATATAGTCGAGAATGTGCGTGAACTGGACCGCCGCGAGGGTGAGCAGGATGGTGCGCTCGGATGGATGGCGAGCGGAGCGGGCGGCCAGAGGTGGCGAGTCGGCGGACATGACGGGCACGGTGCGAGGAGTTGTCGGCGGCGCAACTCGTGCATGCAGTGTTGCATCGTGCCGCAGGAAAAGCGGCCCGGGCGCAACTACTGGACGGCCGTTTTTTGAAGGGCTTGATCGCGCTTCACGGAGGCCTTGAAGATCAAGGCAAAGGCGATGGTGAGCAGGGTGGTGAAGAGGAGGGTGTTCATCCCGTAAACCAGTCCTCTGAAACCGGCGGAGGTGAAGTAATCGACTTGCCGCAGCATGTCGGCGGCGCCATCCGCGCCCAGTTTATCAAGATCGGGCTTGATGCGGGCGAGCGTATCGTCGTGCAGGAGTTTACGAACAGTTGGGTTTACCAATGCGAAGTAGGCGTATTGCGCGATTCCGGTGATCAGGCCCGCCACGCTGCCGAGCAGGACGGCGAACTTGACTGAGGGCAGCAGGGTGGTCGGCAGATCCTTGGCGGTGGACTCCTTGCGAAAGGCACGGTGCGCGAATGACACGATGATCATCAGCAGAACAAAACCGATCACACTCTCGGTCATTTGAGCGGATTTAAATTTCTCCAGAGTCTGGTGCATGCCGAGGGCGAACACCACGAGGGTGGCGAGAAGCTGGGCGAGACCGATGGCGGAGCCGTGGAGGACGGTGGACTTTGACATGAGTCGGACGGATTAGGTCGGAGGCTGATTGGGTGGGGGCGGATTTGCCGGAGGTTCTGGCGCGAAAGGAGAGGGTGGAGTCTCGGTCGCAGCGGGCGGTGGAACGGGTGTGGCTTCGGCAATTCGCGGAGCGGGGCGGGGGGGCGGAGGTGGAGGCGGCTCCTCCATGGCTTGTTTGAATTGTTCCTCCACGTTGGCGGTGGCTTTTTTGAATTCGCGCACGGCTTTGCCGAGAGTGCGGGCCATGTCGGGCAGGCCTTTGCCGCCGAACAGCAGCAGGCCTATAACGAAGACGAGCATCATCTCCATGCCGCCTATGCCGTCGAGGAAGGCCGCAGAGGGAACGCTAATGAGGTTCAAAGCAGACATGAGTTGAGGGGAAGGCTGGGGCGCTTTCCGCTCAAGAGGCGAGCGCGACTTGCACCACAAAGCTTTCACTGCGGCCGGGGGCGACCCAGTGAAGGCCGAGTTTGGTTTCGGGTGCGTTGGGCGGTCCCATCCAAGGTTCGATACAAAAGAAGGGCGCATCGGGCGAGGCGGACCACGTGACGAAGGTGGCCTCGGGCGGTGGCTGGGTTTGCTTATCGAGTCCTAGACTCACGCTGATCGTTCCGGCCTTGCCACCGCCGGCAGGCGCGAGCGTGGCCACGGGAGAAGTGAGACCCAGGTGAAATGTGTCGATCCAGTCGGGGTTTGAGAGCGCGGCGGTCGTTGGCAGATCGGGGGCTGAGATGAGCTGGCCCTGTTTATCCTGACGCAGGCGGCGAGTTGCTGGAATGGTAAGCAAGTAATCGGCACGGGTGCGGTCGTCCTCCCAAGGGGCCGTGAAGTAAAAGTGATGACCGGCGCTCCATGGGATGGGTTTGGTGCCTAGGTTCTTGAGCACGAATTCGCAGGTGAGGCCGGTGGAGGTGAAGCGGTAAATGACGCTGAACTCGTAATCAAAGGGATAAGCCTCCCGGGCGGATTCGTCGGGAATAAGTGTGGCCGCAAAGCCAGAGGCATCAGCCCGGTCCAGCCTGAACTGCGATTGGCGGGCGATGCCGTGCATGGGCATGGGACGGCGGATACCATCGGGATCGCTCCAAAACTGTATGTCACCACGATCAAAGGTGCGGGCATTGAAGGGGAACAGGATGGGGTTGCCGCCGCGCACGCTCTGGAACTTGTCCAAGGTGGTGAGCTCGGGCCAGTGAATGACGTCACGCACGGAACCATCGGCAAGGGTGAGGTGCCAGTTCATGAGTCGCGCGCCGTGCTCGGGCAACGCGAGGAAGGTGGACTGGCCGACTTGCCAGCGATGGAGATGCTGACCGAGATAGGGAACGGTTTCGAACATGCGTGGGCAGGTCATGAACCGACTGGCCGCAGGCGGCAAAGGGTTTTTCTTAATGAGATGCAGGTCGTGTGGGTGCCGGTGGCGCTTGCTAGGGAAGCAGCGGTGAATAATGATCAACGGATGACCCTGTTTTTAATGCGCAAGCTGGTGATCTGGCTGGGAGCCCTCGCGATGGCGGCGGGCTTGAGCGTGGCTTCGGTGCGTGGTGCGGAGCACAATGTTTCGACCACAGCTATAACGACGTCTTCGAAGGGGCCGGTGGGCGTCTGGGTGATACCGGTGCGGGATGTGATCGCGAAGCCGGT
>JBEGTN010000353.1:0-7911 GCA_041179405.1 Verrucomicrobiota bacterium | reverse complement strand
ATCGCGGGCGGGTTAGGAGCCGCCGATGGCGGAGAAATCTACCTCGAAGCGGGGTTGGTCCATCCAGTAGGCGTCCTCGGTCATGGTGCGGAGGCGGAGTTGCACGCCGGCGGGATCGAGCTCGGGCGGGCCGGAGACGATGCGCACGGAGCCGGGGACGATCTCGAGGGCGTCGCCGACGCCGCCGGGGAGGTCCACGCGGCGGAGTTTGAGCGAGACGATGGCGTCGCGGTATTTGACGGACTCGCCGGAGGGGGAGACGTAATCGAGACGGTAAACGGGCTCGGCGGCGCTCTGCTCGGTGAGCTTGCGACCGAAGACGGTGGGCAGCGGGAGCGAACGGAAATCCACCGAAGCGCCTTTGGAGCCGGCGGAGAAATCCTGCGACTCGAGATCGCCGCGACGGCCGATGCGGCGGTAAACGCCCCAGAGGGTGGTGTCGGGCGCGCTGGCGTGGGCATCGACCTGGCGGAGGGAGAAGCCGGTGGTGTTGCGGTTGAGGATATCCTCGTAGAGCGCGGCGCCGGTGACGGTGACTGTCTTGGCATCGCGGATACGGCCGCCCTCGACGAGAGTGACGGGATACCAGTCGCCGACCCAGTGGCCGCAGACTTGGAGGATGCGCTGGCCGGGGAGGGGAAGCTCGCGGCGGAGGATGGTGCGCATACGCAGAAGCTCGGAGGGCTTGCCGGAGACGATGACGAGATTGACGCGCTCCTCGGAGATGACGCGGGCGAGATCGCGGACGACCTCGACGAAGATATCGTCGATGGCGGCGCGGACCTCGGCGAGGCTGAGGCGGAGCTCGGCGGCGGGGTTGAAGGGGAGGTGCTTGGGGCGCTCGGCGGCGAGCTTGGAATACCAGGCGATGAAGTCGGCGTCGGGCTGGAGGCGCGGGATGTCGCGTCGGTCAAAGGACGGAGGCAGGGCGAGGCCGGCGCGGAGGAGCTGGCGGAGGACGAGACGGTTGAGCTCGTTGACGGCGCCGGCCTCGGCGACGCGGGCGACGTCGATGGTGAGATCGAGCAAGTCGTGGCGCTCGGCCTCGTTGACGCGGGCAAGGACCTCGTTGGCGAGGGGGATGAGGGCGAGGCGAAGAACCTGGGAGATGACGGTCTCGCTGCCGGGGTATTGCTCGGGATGGCGGAAGAGCTTTTCGAGATGGGTGCGGGCGGCGGGGTTGCCGGCGAGGAGGACATCGCCGTTGACCTTGAGCCAGGCGGGGACGATGAGGCGCTCGATGATGATTTTAACGAGTTCGTCGCCGGCGCGGTTGTGGCCGTCGCGGTAGCAAATGGAGGAGACAAGACTGCCGGACTGGACACCCTCTTCGGACTCGGGGCGGCGGTAGCTGACGACAGCGATGTCGGTGGTGCCGCCGCCGATGTCGAGACTGAGAAGGCGGGCCTCGGTGCCGTCGCCGAACATTTTTAACCAGGCGTTGGCGTCGCCGCCGAGGTTCTTGACCTCGCTGACAACGAGCGGGAGCTGGGAGGCGATGGCCTCGTCGATGGGATCATCGACGAGCTCGGGAGTTTGATCGCCGCGAGTGAGGTGGGCGACGGTGAAAAGGCGGGCGGCGCGACGCCACTGGTCGAAGTAGCGCTCGCGCTCCTGGCCGGTCCAGCCGGCGGGGAAGGTGACGCGGATCTTGCGCAGGCGGCGAAGGAGGCCGCTGCGGGGCTTGTCGGTGTGGTTAAGGAAGTCGATCGAGTTGATCTGGCGATGGGCGGCCTCGATGATGGCGAGGGCGAACCAGCAGATGGCGTGGCTGCGCGGGTAGGTCGCGTTGTTGATGAAATCGGTCTGGGGGAGGAACGGACCGTCGTGCAGATCGCGGGTGGGGAGATCGTGGTCCGCCGAGGACGGATTCATGAGCAGGCGGATGAGGCCCTTGAACTCGGCGAGGCCGTCGGCGTCGAGATCGTGGGCGTTGGGCACCTGTTTCCAGTATTGGAGAACCTTGTCGATGGAGGTGTCGTCCCAGGCGTAGCGCTTAGGGCTGCTGAGGAAGAAAGGGGCGCCCTTGTCGCTGTTGGCGCGGAGGGTGACGCCGCGAGCGAGGGTGCGGGCGGCTCCGGTGGGCTCCTTGCCGCCGCCGACGAGGACGGGGGAGAGGGAAGTGAAACGCTGGTCCACGAGATGGGCGGAAATCTCGCGACCGGGATGGGTGGGGAGCGAGGTCTTGAAGGTGCGGAGCTTCTCGGCGCTAAACGGCGGCTCGATGCCGGCGAAGGTGGAGCGGTGGAGAAGAATCCACGAGTCGATGAGGCCGAAGGGCTCGAGGCGGCGGCTCTGTTTGACGAGCGGGTGATCGTAGGGCCAGCCGCGCGGGAGGAACTGGACGGGCTCGACGCGTTTGCCGAAGGAGTGCTGGGAATCCGCGCCGTGGTCCTCGAGGAGGAGGGCGATGGTGCGGGAGTTGCCCAGGTCAACGATCAGATCGACGTCCACGGGCGTGGCGCCCTGGCTCTCAGCCCAGATGACACGCACGGTGCGGGGCGGGAGGGTGAAGGGGTAGTCCTTGCGGTCGGCGGGGGCGAGCAGGCTGGGCAAGGGGACGTTGGAAGTCTCGAAGGCTTTTTCGAGCCAGAGACCGAGGCGGCCATCGTCCTCGACGAAGTCCTGCAGCTCGGTGGGGCGGGCGAAATAAGGGGAGACAGCGGGATCGCCGGGGCTGGCTTTCTCGAGATTGGCGACGGCGGTGGGGCTGAGGATGCGACGACCGGGGTGTTCGCCGCCGGCTGTGTCGTCGAGACCGACGAGGATGCCGCGTTCCTCGTCGCCGAGGTTGCTCTCGATGGCGAGGAGCAGGACGGGGCGCATCTCGCTGGCGGAGCCGCCGCCCTCGAGGTGGATGCTGCGCGGATCGGCGAGAAAATCGTAGCGGAAAAGAATCCAGGGAACGTAGGGCGACCACGGCATCCAGCCGGCGACCTTGCCGCGTTTATCGGCGGCGAGGGCACCGGGTTGGTGGAGCTCGACGAAACGACGGAGGCGGGCGGGGGTGGGGTCGGGCAGGGGTTTGCCCTGGGCATCCACCCGGCCGATGAGAAGCTCCTCCAGGTCGATGGCGAAAAACTGGTGGCCGGTGTTGGGGAAAAGGCGGAGTTGGAAAACCGGGGAAGGCATCGGAGGAAAGGAGGTGGCGAAAGAGAGGTGGTATGACGGGTCGATGCGCGCGGATCAGGCGACGGGAGGGAGGATGCCGGCGAGGGCTTCGTCACCGGGGAGGGCGGGGCGCTCGGGCTTGCGGGCGATGTTGGCGAGCAGGTAGGCGAGGTGCTTGTCGAGCCACGGGGAGACGGCCTGTTTCCAGGCCTGGGTCTGGCGGGCGGGGGCGCGGCTCAGCTCCTCGGGGTCGCTGAAGTCGTAGCCGGTGGAGTCGTCGCGGGTGGTCTTGGCGAAGCACAACCAGTTGACCATCTCGATGGCGAGGTAGCGGCGGAGGTGGTGGCGCTGGTAGTCGGAGGCGGAGCCGTCGATGGTGATACGCAGGCGGCGGAGACTGTCGGCGATGTCGGTGTAAACGGGCGAGCCGAGGCACTCGACGAGTTTTTGGAGGACGCGGGAGACAGACTCGGCGTTGGGCACGCCGAGGAGCGACCAGTCGGGGCCCTGAGTGGCGGTGCCGGCGCGCCACGCTTGATAGCGGGCGGTCTGCTGGCTGATCCACTGGTTGAAGGCGAGATCGACGAAAGCGGGAGTGAGTTTCTCCGAGTCGAGATCGACGGGCGGCAGCTGCTCGGCATCGACGCCAAGAAGCTCGCGCAAGGCGTGGGCGACGCCGCGAACCTTGGCCTCGCCGAAGGGCGCGGAGCTTTCGAGGATGGCGCGGCGGAAGGCGACGAGGGTGTCGATGCGGTCATCGCGCTCGTCTTGCGGCGGACGGAGGTAGGGCCAGGCGCAGAGGGCGTCGAGGGCGCGCTCCTGGCGGGCGTAGAGCGTATCCAGTCTCTGGTTACGGGCGTCGGAGTCGATGCGACCGAGTTCGTTGGAAAGCTCGGTGAGGAAGTAGTCGAGGCCGCCGCGCTCCTCCTTGAGCATGGCGTCGAAGGAGAGGCGGGAGACGGGGTTGCCGAAGACGGAAAGGAACTCGGGCTCCTGGGTGACGGTCTGGTAAACATCGGAGCCGTGGGTGAAGTGCTTCATATCGACGGACGATATGCGCTGGCCCTGCTGGTCGCGGAACCAGTGGTAGTTGAGCGCCCAGGAGGTGGCGCGGGTGCGAACCCAGCCGTAGCTCTCGATGTGCTTGGAGACGGCGTTGCGGAAGTTACTGCTGCTGGAGGCGGAGAAATTAGCGACGCGCTGGCCCCAGAACGTGAGGATAAAGTGGAGCGGCAATGCCGGACCCTCGGGAATGGCCTCGTAGCCGGTGCAGCGCGCCCAGGTGGCGCAGCCCTCGAGGATCTGGCCGACCATCTCGGCGGAGGGGGCGGTGTCGCTCTTGAGGGCCTGGAGAATAGCGAAGGAGTCGATGTTGCGGCGAGTGGCGTAGTTGGCGACGACGGAAGCGGTCTTGCCGCGCTTGAGGATCTTGCCGAAGAAGTCGGAGGGGAAGGACGGGGTCTTGCCGCCCTCGGGGGCGCGGCCGCCGGCCTGGTCGCTGACCTGGAAATTGAGGCGGCTGGTCTCGTTGAGGTTGTCTTTGCCGACGCCGGGGAAGTCGAGGATATCGACCTGTTTGAGGAGGTTTTTGCCCGGAGATTCGGGGAGGTGCTCGACGTTGACGGGGAGGATGAGCTCCCAGACGAGGGCCTGGGTCATGGCGAACTCCATCGGGGTGGTGCCGAGTTTTTTCGGGTAGCCGGGGCCGCTGCCGATAAAGATGCGGCCGCCGCGCTCCATCCAGCCGAGGGCGGAAATGAGTTCCTTTTGCAGGCGCTGGCGGAGGCCGGGGGTGAAGTCGCTCTTGAGCGGGTTGATGCCCGAGCCGAAGTCCACGAAAAGCATGGCGGCCTGGAGCGAAGTTTGCACGGGCTTCTCACCCCAGGCGGCGAGCAGTTGCTCGTGCCAGGCGCGGAGGCGGCGGTATTCTTCGGAGATGGGCGCGGCTCCCCGCCAAAGGATGAGGGCGGTGGCGGCGTCAGCGGCGGCGGGAAGCTTGATGAAGACCTCTTGTTGAAGGAGGAGCCGGTCGAGAAGCTGGCGCAGGGCCTCGGGGCTCTCGGCGAGTTCGTTAAAGGTTTCGACCTTCAATTCGTAGAGACTCTCGATCGTGGTGATGAGACGGAAAATGCGTTCGCAGGCGACGCGGTCGGGAACCTCGGAGGCGGTTTTGAGCGAGCTTTGGAATTTATTGGCCTCCTTGATGAGGAGGGTTTCGAGGTGGTCGGCGGTCCAGGGCTTGTGACGGCCGGCGTTGCGGGTGCCGAGGCATTGGGTATCGTAACCGCGGGCGACGGTGTTGAGGAGTTCGGCGGGGCGGATGAGACGGAGGCCGGCCGGATGCTGGGGGTCTTCCACTACGCGAAGACCGTCTTTGGGATTGGTGGAGGCGGCGACGATGCGGGTAAGACAGGCGGAGCCGTCGTCCTCGGTGTTAAAGGGATTATAGGCGCAGGTATTCCAGTGGGCCGGGGCGTTTTGGCGCGGCGGCAGCTGATAAACGAAAGGGGCTCCGCCGGGCCAGTGCAGGCCGCCGAGACGACCGTCCTCGCCCTCCTGGCCGGAGAGCACGAGATCGCCGTCGATGAAGGAGAGAGCGGTGGATTTACCGGTCTGCGACCCCCCCCAGAGGGCCAAGGCGGGAGGGCGCGGGCGACGGGCCTCCTCGAGTTCGCGCAACTCGTCGTGGAGGCGGTGCAGCGGTGCGACCCAGCTATCGACGGGGAGGCGATATTTCTCGCGATTATCCGTCTCGTTGGAGGCGCCGGCGGGAGGGTTGGGGCGCTGGCAGCCCTCCTGCCAAAACCAAGAGATGAGCTGGGCCGAGCGTTGCGTAGCGATCATGGGCGGGGGCGGGAACTTGTGAAAAAAATGCAGTGATAACGCCATCTGGGCGTCTCGCAGTCTTTTGCAATGAAGGTGGCCTCCCTCGGGCGCCAGTTTTTTCAGTTGCTTGCGTGATTTTTTAAACCTACCCCTTCGGTCGATATGCATATCAAACGAGCTTTCTTTGCAATGGCGGCGTTTTTCATCGGATTCACTGCCTTGAGCGCGAATCCCCCTACCGTAGGAGACCTGAAAGAGGAGCAGCGTCAGATTGGAAACGCATACCTCGGCGATGCCACTTTTTATATTAAACAGGCGCGCGAACGTCTAGGTGGCGGCAATGGCAAACTCGCCCAGCAGAGCGGCCTTTGGGCGCTCGAGCAGCTCGGCTACGCCAAGCGTCGTCTGGAGCGTCACGCTCCTCGCATCGAGGAAGCGCGCAACGGCGTGACCGGGTTCCGGTCCGGCGAAAGCACACGCAAGGACCTGCGCAAATCCTACTCTGCGGTTCGTGATCGCTACGCCGAAGTTGAAGAGCAGTTGGAGACTTTGGGCGCACGCCTGACTGAAATGGGTTTTCCCTTGGTATCCCAGACTTTGGAAAAATTACGGAGCGCCAGCGGTGAAGACGCGGCGAAAGTCGTAGCCGACGCGATGCGCTCGATTGGCCAAGGCGGCAAGGGTGACGCCCTCTCGGGTATGGAAGGTGCGGGCGCAAATGTCGCCCCGACCCCCACTGTGGACTCCACGCCCCCTGCAATCATCAACACCCCCAGCAAGCCCTCCATCCCGGGGGTTAACGCCAGCGACATCCAGGTCGGGCCGAACGGTGAGATCACCATCAAGGGCTACAAGATCGACCCCGCCGTCGTCGGCACCCCTGATTTCGGCTCCTCGCAGACCAACGCTTCGGGTGTCACCTTCATCCAGACCAGCAAGGGAGTGCTTGTCATTCCTCCCGGCACCTTGATTGCGGGCGCCAAGCTGAACGCCGACGGCACCGTGACTTTCGCCGATGGTTCCCGCGCCAACATCAACGACATCAAAGTCGGTCCCGATGGACGCATCCAAGTGCGCACCACCGATGGCAAGCAGATGATTCTCAACCCGCAGACCGGCGCCCTTACGCCGGCCGATGGCGGCAATAGCGGACGCAACTACTCGGGTGGTCTGCCGAGCGGCGCACGCTTGGTGGACGGCAATGGCAACCCCATTACGGTGGACGGCGACGCCCCTCCCTTCGAGAAGGGCAAGCGCTCCTTTACCCGCAAGATTTACCTCGGCGCGCCCAACACTCTCCTGCAGCGCGAGGTGAAGGTGAACCAGCAGCTGCTCGAGGCCGGCGACAAGGTTTTCAAGGTCGAGGAGTCCCTCGGCGAGTCGCGCAACTGGTCCCTGAGCATTACGCTTGGCGACACCAAGCCCGACAACGGCAAACTCACCGCCACGCTCAAGGTGGTCGATAGTTCCGGTAACACCGGCGTTTCCGTTTCCAATGTGACGGTATCCAGCGATGCTGGTCAGCACGCCAGCGTAGCCCCCGGCACGGCGGGCGTTTACACGGTGACCTTCTCGCAGGATGGCGACTACACTGCCGCCGCCGAGGGCAAGACCGATTGGGGCAGCCCCTTCCGTATCGAGGCCGCCTTCCCGATCTCGGTTAAGTAAGCTTCCGCTGACGAAATTCTCTTTGGCCAAACGCCCGCGCCTTCACCGGCGCGGGCGTTTTTTTGGGGTGATAGGGGCCAAGTCCCGAGTATAATACCAATTGCCCTGAGTAGTTATACTTTGTCTAAAACTTGGCCTGCTGTAGGCCCAGACATCCTGACTCCATGTGGGAAAAAGAATGCGGGTGTGTCGGCACCGGTTTCTTGGACACAAGGCAAAGTTAAATCAGGCGGCTAAGCGGAGGGATGTTTGGTGGTCGCGGCGGGCTTCGAGCGGGCTGCGGTAGCGGAGTTTTTCGAGACGCCA
>JBEGTN010000352.1:0-3229 GCA_041179405.1 Verrucomicrobiota bacterium | reverse complement strand
AAACGGTCGCGCAACACGGCCAAATCGGGGATCAAACCGATATACCAGAACAGCACGGAGACCGTTCCGTAGGTCGAGACGGCGAACACGTCCCACTCCAGCGGAGAACGGAAGTTCGGCCAGATCGCGTTGGAATTAGGGAAGGGAAAAAGATAACCGGGGAGAACCGCGAACCAAACGCGACCGACGTGGAAAACCGGGAAGATCGCCGCGCAAACCACGGCGAAAATCGTCATGGCCTCGGCGGCGCGATTGATCGAGGTGCGCCACTTCTGACGCAACAAGCACAAGATCGCGGAGATCAAGGTGCCGGCGTGGCCGATACCGATCCAGAACACGAAGTTGACGATGTCCCAGGCCCAGTTGACCGGATTGGCATGGCCCCAAACACCGACGCCAGTGGAAACCAGATAGGCGATGCCGATCACGGTGAAGCTGGCGACGAAGCAAGAAACCGCAAAAGAGATCCACCACCAGCGAGGCGTCGGGCCCTCGATGATGCCGCAGATCTTCTCGGTGACCCAGTTGAAGCTGCGATGGCTCTCGACGAGAGTCGCGCGCGGCAACGGGGCCGGATTAACCTCGGCGAGAATAGCCGGAACGGCGTGTTCGGAATGAGCGGAATGAGCCATTAGGAGTTACCTCCGAAGAAGTTTTTACCAAGGAAGGCATGAGGTTTCGCCTCGCTGTGAGTCTCGTGGGAGGGTGCTTCGGAAGCGGGGGCATGTGCCTCGCCGTGAGCGGCGCCGTGCGCGGATTCGTGACCGTGCTCCATACCGGCGGGATGATTCTTCTTGTTGTATTCCTGACGGCTGAGCGGCAGCTCGGAATAGTCGGGCATCGCGGGATTCGGATTGCGCAGCTTGCCGAGGAAGGAGGTGCGGGGACGGATATTCAGGTAACCGAGGAGCTGGTAGTCTTGCTCGCGGGCCTTGGCCAGGGAAACACGACTGGTCACGTCCTTGATATTGCCAAACTCGATGGCCTCGACGGGGCACACCTGCTGACAGGCGACCTTGAAAGAACCGTCGGGAATCTCGACCTTGTTAGAGGCTCCGGCGGCGACCTTCTGCTTGATCTTGGCCTGCTGGATGCGTTGCACGCAGTAAGTGCATTTCTCCATCACGCCGCGCATGCGGACGGTCACGTCGGGGTTCTTCACCATCTTGACGAGCTCGGGCATGCCGGACTTGCCGAGCGGCCCCATGTAAAGTTCGTCGAGCTGGCGCTTGTTGAAGTCGAAGAAATTAAAGCGACGGACCTTATACGGACAATTGTTCGCGCAATAACGGGTGCCGATGCAGCGATTGTAGGCCATCGTGTTGATGCCTTCCTGATCGTGAACGGTGGCGTTGACGGGGCACACGGTCTCGCAGGGTGCGAGTTCGCAGTGCATACAGGCCACGGGCTGCATGGAAACTTGCGGGTCCTCGGGCAACTCGCCGTTGCCGGGACCACCGAAGGCGCCGGCCTCGATTTTGCCGTCGGAGTAGTAGCGATCCAGGCGAATCCAGTGCATCTCACGGCCGCGCAGAACTTGATCCTTGCCGACGATGGGAATGTTATTCTCCGCCTGACAGGCGATGACGCACGCGTTGCAACCGATGCAGGTGTTGAGGTCGATCGACATGCCCCACTGGTGAACGCCGTCGAGGTGGGCGTCGGGTCCGGAGTAGTCCGGCGAATTCATCAGCGAACCGCCACGCGGGGTGGTCTGGGCACGCTTCGCCGAGATTTCGGCGCGCTGGGCGTTGGTCAGCTTGGCAAATTGCTCGGGCGTATAGTCGCCATAAACAGCGGGCGTGTGCGCCTCCATGCCCATGCTGGCGGCGAAGCCGGGATTGTCGTGGAACTCTTCGACGTTGGCCTCGCGCACGATGTCGCGGCCTTCCATCGACCAATGCTCCTGGGTGTTGGCGAGCTCGGCGAATTCACCGGGGACGATGGTGAGCTTGGCTCCGGTGGCGACAGCCAGACCGTCGGTTCCGCGCAGGGCGTAGGCGTTGACGCCGACATCCGTGCCGACGCGACCGGTCACGGTGCGTCCGTAGCCGAGGGCCACGGAGACGGTCCAGTTGGACAGGCCGGGCTGAATGTGAATGGGGCCGCGAATCTTGCGACCGCCGATGACGAGCTCGCCGATGAAGGCCTTCTCCTTGCCGTGCGAGAAGTTGGCGGTCTCCTTGCGGGCGACTTGGATCTTCGGACCACCGGGCTCGATGCCGAGTTTCTTGCCGAGACGGGGCGAGACGAGGATGGCGTTGTCCCAAGCCAGCTTGGTCATGGGCTCGGGGCACTCTTGGAGCCAGCCGTTGTTGGCAAAGCGACCGTCGTCCACCTTCGCATCGAAAGTGAAGCGGACTTCGAGGCTGTTCTCGTTGACCGGGATGGCAGTCGGCGCGGAGGCCAGCAGCTTACCAAGGCCGGCGTCGGACAAGCGGACGTTGGTCACCGCGTAGGCGGAGCCGGCGAGCAAGCCGTCGTGCAGGAACAGGCGGAACCCCTTTTCGCCGACGACGCCACCGAGGGCGTTGAACGCGGTGATGGTGTCGTAAACGAGCGAGTAGCCGTCGGTCTTGGCCTCGCCGAGGATGCGGGCGAGAACTTCAAGCTCGGTGACGCCGCCAAAAAGCGGGAGAATCATCGGCTGCACCGGCACGATGGTGCCATCGGCGGTGCGGGCGTCGCCCCACGACTCGAGGTAATGGGCGGCGGCGAGATGCGTGCCGGCGGGAGCGGCGGCGGAGGTCTCATCCACATGATAACCGAGGCGGACGACCTGGCCGGCCTTCTTCATCGCGCCAGCGAAATCGAGATCAGCGGGAGCGTTGTAGGCGGGGTTGCCACCGAGAACGACGAGCGTCTTGACCGAGCCGCCCTGTAAGAGCTTGGCCACATCGGCGATGCCGGTGGTGACCGGAGCGGGCACGGCGACGAAATCAACCGTGTTGCCCACGGCGTGGAGGGCAATGTTGAGCGCGTAAACCAAGGCATGAACCTCGGCGGGCAAGTGAGAGCCGGCAACGACTACGGAGTGGCCCTTGTGCTCGACCAAGTCGGCGGCGCAAGCGGCGATCCACTTGTCCTTGTCCTTGAAATCGAGGCCCTGGGCTGAAGCAGCGAACGTGGCGGCACCGGTCACCGCGCCGTGGAGGGCGGCGGCAAACGCGAGCAGGTGGCTGCTGGCGAGACGGAGGCGGTGATCCGCCATCGAGCCGGTGATGGTGAA
>JBEGTN010000351.1:0-18251 GCA_041179405.1 Verrucomicrobiota bacterium | reverse complement strand
CGATGACGACGCCGAAACTACTGGGTTGGTGACCCGGCGGAACGAAGCATTTCCCAAGCTTGACGAAAATCTCGGGCGTAAGCGGCGCTATACTCGGGGTAACCGGCGATCCGGGAGAGATCTATCTTCAACCGGAGGGAGAGATTGGCGCGCTGGAGAGCGGAGGCGTCGAGGGGCACGTCCGGATTCTGCCGTAACGCTTGTGAGATGACGGCGATCATCGTGGGCCAGTCAAAAGTAGCGGCCTGCGATTCCAACCAGGACTGACCTTCGTCGGTGAAACTATCGGCTGGTTGTCGGCCTGCCAGCCACCACGCGCAAAGCTCGACGGTATCAGATGGGCAATCACCCGGGGAAGGAACATAAATGACCGCCTGGACGAGACGGTAATACAGGCTCTCTATTAGGATATTCTGATCCAGCAACTCGTCCGGAGTGGCGATACCGGAGAGAAGCCAGATACGGCTGCGACGTGCGCCAAGATGCGCGGCAAGCCAAGTCTGTGACTCGGCATCAAGATTTTGAATCGAATCGGTGTAGAGCGGCTGACGACCGACCGGGGGCGATGCGGACGGCGAGCAAAGCGTGAGCGCGGGAATCATGCCCTGCAAGAGCTCGACCGGGAGAGGTCCGCCGCTTGATGCAAGATAGACGAGGTTTCGATTGGAAAGCAGGTGGTTCGCGAGCGTTTGCAGAGCCCGACCGAGCCCACCTTGCCAAGGAATAGACTCAAGTGTGTCGAGGCGCTGCGGCGGCAAGGTGGGTTGCTCCTCGGGAGTAAGAAGCCTGGCGCATAGGTCGATGACGGTGCGCAGTGAAATCGGTTTTCTCAGCACATGACGACAACCGCAATTAAGGGCGGCGGCCCAGACACTCGGCGTAAGCGCACCGGAAAATAAAATGCAGGGCAGCGCAGGATGGAGCGCGTGGATATTTTTAATGAGCTCGAGACCGTTCATCTCGTTCATGCGGAAATCGGTGAGCACGAGTTTAACTTCCTCGCCGATGCAGAGACGCAACGCCTCCTCGGGCGAAGTGGTGCCGCGCACCTCGAAGCGACCGGAAAGAGCCATCTTGAAGATTTCCACGAGCGTAACCTCGTCATCGACGATAAGGATGATGGGGCGCGGCACGGCCTCGGCGGATAAAGTCGCGTCAAGCATAAGGGTAAGGAAGTTCGGGGCATCCGAGCGCGGTGAGCACCGCCGGCAAAAGCTCCTCGGGTATCATTGAGGCGAGTCGGGCGCGGTAATCGCGAACCGAGGCCACGGTGAGCGCATGTTCAAACCCAGAATGGTTGGTAAACGGATCCAAAGGGGGCGGAAACAGGGTGTTTTTCGACATCAAGGCGAGTCGGCCGAGTGTGCGCCAAAATTGATCAAATTCACCAGGCCACGCGCAGGTCAGAAGCGCCTGAGTCCAGGTGAGAGGAATAGGAATATCAAATGCAGCACGATGCGTAGCGGCGGCGATAAGAGGCAGCCATCGCATGGTATAGTATGCGACATCCTGCGGCCGCCGGTGTAACGGAGTCAGCGTAAGGCTTATGTTTTCGGAACAGAATTCAGGAAGCTGCTCATGGTAAATGAGCATGGCTAGGGGGGCTTGCGACTCACGAAACTCAACCGGATCAGAAGTGACTAAAAACCAGTGCCCGGGAGCAACCGTGAACGGGGAAAACCGGATGGATGGCTCGTCGATGCCACGAAGCGCAGCGAGCTCCAGGGCGACCAACTGAAACTCTGCTCCGGGCGGCCCTTGGACGATAAAACGTGTGGCAACTGGATGCTCTGCGAGCTGGCGCAGAAGAGTCTGGTTGGCAGGTGAAGCAGGCGAAAGGTGGCAAGCAGAGAGCGAAGGCTCCACGGCCCGGGGAGGAAATGACGGCCGATCGCTGGCCCCCTTCAAACTGCCTCGATACGGCATAAGCGTCGCAGGAACCCAAGGTGCAATGAATTGATCGAAAGCCTCGTCGTGAACGGGAATAAGCAGCGCTCCGTCCAGACCTTCGGTGCCGGCAGGTAAAAGATCCTCCAGATTCGCCTGCTCAAAAAGCGCGAGAATAGGCAGGGTGGGACGACGGGCGCGGAGCGCGTTTTGCCAGATCGAGGAATGCGCGGACTGATCGAGATCAAGCAAGACGAACACCGCATTGCGCGTAAGCTCTCGAAACTCCTCAGGCGAGTCGGGCGGTCGATCCGGCAAGCCATATGGCTCGAGTTCATGACGGCGAAGATGAGCTGAAATTGCGCTCGCCTGTTCCGGCTCGTGCAAGCCGACGATCAGCACACGACGCGGAGGACTAAAAAAGGAATGATTCATCGGGACGCTTCCGCTTGCGATGTGCGTAACAGCAAGTCGTCTACCAACGGGAGGGCAGCCGGCAAAGAATCCAATGTAGTGAGGTGCAGGTAACCGTATATTTTGGAAGGCGTGCGCCAGCAGAGACCGGCTTCGCTCCTGCTGGTGAGCAGAAGCCGACCCACAGGCAGGCCCTGCGCCTGCAATATACGCGCGAGCGGAACGAAAGAACGCGTGGCCAGCTCCAGCCGATCACTTGCAACCGACGGGATAATTGTCTTCCAGATACCATTCGAAGGATGACGCAGTGCGCAGCCGGCAAAACCAGGCAGGGCCATGACCAATGCCTGCAACAAGGCAAAAGAACCCGGCGGGTGAAACCCGGCGGGCGCTACCCCGCATGGAAAATGCCTCCCCACAGGGTCGTCTTCAAAATCATCCGCGCCGCCATCAGGCGCCGGAGGAAGCAACCAACCTGCAGATGAGGGAGAGCGGCTAAAGAGCAGATGCCCGGCCTTGGCCGGGGATAGCCAAAAAGCGCCGGAGCCATCAAACCCGCCAAGCCCGGTCCATGAATCATCACCTGCCCACGACCGTGCCGCCTGGGCAGCAGTTCTGGCAATGTCGGCGCATAAGGTTAAATCGACGCCGGAAGAGTGAGAACCGCTGGCCACCATAGGGCCAACGAGCAAGCTGTGGGATGGTCCGGAAGCAGACATCAGGCGAAAAAAACAGGGCGCAGGAAACGATCAATCCATCCCAGACCGAAACTACGATTTAGAAACGGCAAGCAGAGACTATTGAAGCGATTGTGATCTTTATAGTGTGCGATGGCCCGATCATGTTCGGTGGTTTCGACGACGTGCAAGGACGGAGCAGATGTCACGGAAGCGGCAGCCTAAATTTTACATAATTATGACAAGCGAGGAGTGGACCGAGGCCGTCGAGGCTTTGTGGACGCATGAAAAAATCCAGACCGCAACGACACTCCCGATACCAATCCGGTGCATCTACAACGTGACAAGTGTGCTCTGGCCCGGTAATCGAAACCGCCAGGGTCGAAGAATGTGCCCCTTCTCACTCCATGCCTAAAGCCAACGTAGGCTTACAACCGTGATACCAATGCAACGGCATGCGCGGCGATAGCGAGGCTCCGCCCTATTTCATCGACGCCTTCATTGGTCGTCGCCTTCAGTCCGACTTGCTCAATCGAAATGCCGGCGCTGGCGGCCAGATTGGCGCGCATCTCGGCGAGACGCGGCGCGATTTTCGGGCGTTCGGCGATAAGGGTCGCGTCAAGATTCACGATGGCGAGACCGCGCTCCCGCAGCGCGGCGGAAGTGAGCTGCAGAAGAATTTGGGAGTTAATGTCCTTATACGCCGGATCTGTGTTCGGGAAAAAATGGCCTATATCCGGCAGCGCGGCGGCACCCAGCAAGGCATCGCAAATCGCGTGGGTGAGGGCATCGGCGTCAGAGTGGCCGTCGAGGCCGAAGGGGCAGTCGGCGAAATGCACGCCGCCCAACACCATGCGGCGACCGGGGGCGGTGCGGTGGATGTCGTAGCCGTGGCCGATTCTAAAACTCATGGCGGAGCGGGGCTCAGTCCTCGGTCGCAGGGATCGAGGCGAGGATAAACTCGGCGTAGGCGAGATCGGCGGGGGTGGTGAGCTTCGGGTTCGGGTGGGTGTTTTCGAGCAGGGCCACGGGGTGTTTGAGCAGCTCGACGGCGGAGGCGTCGTCGGTGATACGGAGCTTTTTCTTGGCGACCTTGGCGTAGGCCTCGTCGATAAGCCCGCGCGCAAAGACCTGAGGCGTCTCCATTGCCCAGAGCCGGTCACGATCGAGGTTTTTGAGCAGGCCGGTGTCGGCGTGTTTTTTCACGGTGTCCGTGACACGGTGGGCTAGAACCACCGCGTTCTCCTTGCGCACGATTTTGTGGAGGGCGGCAAGCTGCTCGGCCTGGATAAGAGGTCGGGCGCAGTCGTGAATAAAAACGTAGGCGATATCGGAAGGCAGAGCCGCGAGCGCGTTTTGAACCGAGTCCTGCCGCTCTTTGCCTCCGACCACAAACTGGGCGGGCGTGGGAGCGTAGGCCGACAGGGCGATGGATTGCGCCTGATCGCGCACGACTATGACGTAGTAGTCAGCGACCCCGCTGGCGAGAAAAGCGGCGACACTGTGCGCAAAAACCGGACGCTCGGCGAGCGGAGCAAGGATCTTGTCGGCGACGGCGCCCTGCATGCGGCGGCCGCTGCCGGCGGCGAGGAGAATGGCTGCGGTGCGGGACATGATTGATAAAGGGGTTTCCAAGACAGAATGAATCAAACGGACGCGAGATCCGCAAGGATGGCGCGAGCAGCGGCGACGGGATCTTTTGCCTTAAGGATGGGACGACCGACGACGATGAAACTGGAACCGGCGCGCGCCGCCTCTGCGGGAGAGAGGACTCGTTTTTGATCGTCGCCGCCGGCCTCTCCAGCGGGACGAATGCCGGGGGTGACGAGCTGCACATCGGCGGGCAGCAGACGACGAAGCATCTGCACCTCCAACGGAGAGCAGACCAAGCCTTTCATGCCGGCGGAGGCGGCGAGGGTGCCAAGGCGGGCGACCTGCATCTCGGGGGTGCCGCCGACGCCGATGTTGGCCAGTTCGGTGGCATCCATCGAGGTGAGCACGGTCACGCCAAGCAGGAGAAGATCGGGGCGGGTGGTCTGCTGTGCCTTGACGGCGGCGGCCATCATTTCGCGACCGCCGCCGGTGTGCAGCGTCAACATGCCGATGGGCAGCGGGGCGAGAGACTCGACGGCCTTGGCGACCGTGTTGGGGATGTCGTGAAGTTTGAGATCGAGGAAGATATTAAATCCTTCGTCGGCGACGGCGCGCACGTAGTCGGGACCGTAGGCGGTGAACATTTGCAGGCCGATTTTCACCCAGCGCAACTCACCGCGAAGCTGGCGGAGCAACGGAGCGGCCTCTTCGCGGGTGGGAACGTCAAGGGCGAGGATAAGATCGCAGGACATAGGGGCTGAGTGTTTGCGGACCGGAGACGAAGCGGAAGGAAAATCAAACGGGCCCTATCTAGGTAGGCAATGGAGGCATCCCTCGCCCGATGCGGAAGCCTTGCAAACCCAACTCGGAGCACGGTTAAGTCGACATATACCCTGCGATCCATGAAAAAAGCCCTGTTTCTGAGCGGCGGGTGGGATGGCCACCAACCTGATAATATTGTCCGGCTATTCGCCGACGAGTTGGCGCGCCACGGCATGGAGCCCGAAATCGTGAAGACGCTCGAATTGCTGGCGGATACGGAGCGCCTGATGCAGTTCACCCTGATTTTCCCCTGCTGGACAATGGGACGGCTGACGGACGACCAGGAGCGCGGGCTCAGCGGCGCGGTGAGGGCGGGAGTCGGCCTTGCCGGAGTGCATGGAGGCATGGGCGACGCATTCCGCGGGCGGCTCGATTACGAGTGGATGGTGGGCGGCCATTTCGTCGGGCATCCGCACGTCGGAGACTACACGGTGCGGATCACCAAGGAGCACCCCATCACCGCCGGATTGCCGGCTTCGTTCGCCTATAAATCGGAGCAGTATTACATGATGATGGACCCGGCCGTTGAGGTGCTGGCCGATACCGCCTACACGCACGAAGGCCATACGATCACGATGCCCGTGGCTTGGACAAAAAACTGGGGGGCAGGTCGCGTTTTCTACAGCGCGCTAGGCCACCACCCCGATGAGTTTACCACCTGCCCTGAGGCGCGCCAACTCACCGTGCAAGGCTGCCTCTGGGCGGCGGGCCTGCTTTGAGAAACCCCTCGGCAACGAGATCACCTTTCAGTCACATCCTCCACTCCATGAAAAAAACTTACTCAAACCCGGCTGCGATCACCGTCGGCGTGGTCGGCTACGGCGGCGCCTTTAACATGGGCCGCCAGCACCTCAAAGAAATGCAGGCCGCCGGCATGACACCTAAAGCGGTCGTCGAAATCGATCCAGCCCGGCTCGCGGTGGCGCGAGAGGATTTCCCCGGCATCGAGACCTACAGCTCGGTGGACGAGTTGCTGGCCAAGTCGTCGGTCGAGCTGGTCACGGTCATCACCCCGCACAACACGCACGCGGCGCTCGGCCTGCAAATCACAGCCGCCGGGAGGCATTGCGTGCTCGAAAAACCGATGGCGGTGACAAGCGCCGAGTGCGATGCGATGATCGCAGCGGCAGAAACGGCGGGAGTGGTGGTGAGCACCTATCACAACCGCCATTGGGACGGATGGATTTTACGCGCCAACGAACTGTTCAGGTCGGGCGCACTGGGCGATATCGTGCGGATTGATTTGCGCATGGGCTCGCACAGCCGACCCGGTGATTGGTGGCGCAGCTCGCGCAGCATTTCCGGAGGAGTTCTCTATGACTGGGGCGTGCACCTCCTCGAATACTCGCTTCAACTCATCACCGCTCCCATCACGGAGGTCAGCGGTTATGCTTGGCACGGGTATTGGGGGGGACAGCCCGATTCAAAATGGGGCGCAGACTCGAACGAAGACGAGGCCCAGGCGACGGTGCGTTTTGCGAGCGGCCAAAGGATCAACCTTCTGATCACCCACCTCGATGCTGCGCCGGAACGCGGGTTTATAAAAATCGTCGGCACCAAGGCGACCCACCTGATCGAATGGCCGGGGGCGGAAACGGTGACGGCGGCTGGCGATGGCAAATTCATCACCGAACGCGGGCCGCACCCGCAGTCAGAGGGGCACAAGTTCTACGAGAATATCGCCGCACACCTGACGAAGGGTGATGCGCTCATCATCACCGGGCAATGGGCGCGCCGTCCGATCCACATCCTCGACCTCGCAGCGCAAAGCGCCAAAGCAGGGCGGGCCTTGCCAGTTAAGTATCCCTGACAAGGTGCGCGATAATTTTGGTTTTGAATGCGACCGCTGGCTGCGGTGAGGTGGGTTCGTGTCCACCGTCACCGTAGCCAGTCCCGCCAAAATCAATCTCACGCTGGCGATCACGGGGCGGCGGGCGGACGGATTTCACGAGCTGATCTCCCTGGTGTCGCCGGTAGCGTTTGGCGATGAACTGCACGCCAAGCTGGCGCCCTCAGGCGACGCTTCAACGACGCTGGCATGCGATGCCCCGGAAGTGCCGCTGGACGGCGCCAATCTCGTATTGCGCGCGGCCGAGGCTTTCGCTGCGGCGACAGGATGGCGGCGGGCGGTGCAATTCACCCTGGTTAAACGCATACCGATCGGAGCCGGCCTCGGCGGAGGAAGCAGCAATGCGGTGGCGGCACTGAAAGCGATGGAGACACTCTCGGGGCACCGCCTGAGCAACGAGGAACGACTGGAGTTGGCGGCGGGGCTGGGCTCGGATTGCCCGCTCTTTTTGCACGACGGCCCACTAATCATGCGAGGCCGGGGCGAACACCTCTCCCCCCTGCCGAAAGCGTCGGCGGAAAGATTGCGCGGGAGGCGAGTGCTGATCTTTAAGCCCGCCTTCGGCGTGGAGACGGCGTGGGCGTTTCGAGCCTTGGCGGCCCGACCGGATTGGTATGCCCAGGCCGCGCAGGAGGAATCCGCGCTCGCAAAATGGCTGGCCGGTGAATCGGCAGACCAAGAGCAACTCCCCGGCAATACACTGGAAAGACCAGTCTTTACCAAATGGCCCGCCCTACCCGTCTTGTTGAGCTGGCTTCGTGAACGCCACGGCCTGAAGGCACGCATGAGCGGCAGCGGGAGCGCCTGTTTTGCCTGGCTTACGCCGGACACCGACATGAGCGCTGTGACCGCAACCATCCAAGAGGGCTGGGGTGGCGGGGCGTTCATCCAACTCACAACCCTTGCCTGATACCGGTCTAAATACGCGGACTTGTCCATTGCCAGGGACCGTAACCGTCAGAAAAATTTAAAAGATACGCAGCAAGATACAGTAAAACGGATTGACCCAACGCAAGCCCGGCCGCGTCATAGGAAACACCTCCGAGACGCTCTCCCAGAGCGATCCAAGGGACTACCCAAAGCTCCGTGATAAACGACGAAGACCAGCGGCCAAAACCAGAACTCAGCGTGCGCGGCATATCTGCCTCGCAGGGAATATCGTATGGCCAGATCTTCGTCTATATTCAGAGCGATGTGGAGGTGCCGGTTTTCCAAGTGGAAAAATCCAAGGTTTCGGGAGAGGTAGCACGCTTCGAGCACGCCCTTCTGGTCACCCGGCAGCAGATCCAGAAGATCATGGCGGAAGTGGAGAAAAACCTCGGCGCGGACGAAGCCCGTATTTTTGACGCACACCTGCTGGTGCTGGAAGACCAGGCGCTGATCACCGAAACCGTGAGAGAGCTCGAGAAGACACGGACCAACGTAGAAACCTGTTTCAATCGGATCGCGCAGAGATACATCAAGGCCTTTGAAGAGATCGACGATGAATATCTACGCGAGCGCGGCGGGGATATTCGGGACGTGGCGCAACGCGTGCTCGCCAACCTTCTCGGTCGCACCAACCAGACCTTGAGCAAGTTGGTGGAAAAACGGATCGTGGTGGCGAACGACATATCACCCTCCGACGCCGCCGGCATAGACAGCTCCCAAGCGCTTGGCATCGTGACCGACTCGGGCAGCAAGACCAGTCATGCGGTGATCGTGGCGCGTTCCATGAAAATACCCGCCGTCGTCGGCGTGCGTGACTTTACCTCGAAGGTGCAAGCCGGGGACTGGGTCCTGGTGGACGGCTACGAAGGCGTGGTCATCTTGAATCCGAGCGAATCCACTCTCTTTCGTTACGGCCAGATCCAGCGTCAAAAACAGAGCTACGAACAAAGACTCTTCGAGGCCAACCGGCTGCCAGCAGTGACCCTCGACGGTGTAAAATTAACCCTCCGCGCAAACATTGAAAAAGTTGACGAGGTGGAACTGGTTAAAAACTACCATGCCGACGGCGTGGGACTGTTCCGCACGGAGTTTCTTTACCTTAATTCAGCGGAAGCCCCCTCCGAAGAATCGCAATACGTCGCCTACCGCACGCTCGCCGAGCAGTTGGCGCCCGCGCCCGTGGTGGTGCGCTCACTCGATCTTGGCGGCGATAAACCAGCCCAGTCACAGGCGCACCTTTTTCCGAAGGAGAACAATCCTTTCCTCGGCTATCGCGCCATACGCTTCTGCCTGGATCAAACCGAGCTGTTCAAGGTGCAGCTCCGCGCCATTCTTCGTGCGAGCGCCCACGGAAACATCCAGTTGATGTATCCCATGATCAGCGGCCGCGAAGAACTCGGCAGGGCAAACGAGGTTCTGGCCGAGTGCAAAGCCGAGCTGACCCAAAAGGGGATCGCCTTCAACACGGAGCTCAAAGTGGGGAGCATGATCGAGATCCCGAGCGCAGCCATGACCGCCGACTTGCTGGCGCGAGACTGCGATTTTTTTAGCATCGGAACGAACGATCTCATCCAATACCTGATCGCCATCGACCGGGTAAACGACCGTATCGCCCACCTCTACGAACCCACTCATCCGGCGGTTCTACGCACGCTTCGCCATGTGGTGGTAGAGGCGCACCGGGCCAAAATAAAAGTCAGCGTTTGCGGTGAAATGGCCGGTGACCCGCTCTACACCCCGCTGCTTTTCGGTCTCGGCATAGACGAACTCAGCATGACGCCACCGCTGCTCCCGGCCGCGAAACACATCTTGCGCAACATGACGATGAGTGATGCCAAAAAACTGGCACAGATGGCCATGGCGATGAGTTCCCCCAAAGATATTAACGCCCTCTGCGAACGATTCTCGGCGGAACGGTTAAAGGGATAACTCCGCATCTTGCAGCGACACGCCGGCGTCACGTTGAACAGCTTCAGTCACGCTTGGCGGGAAACATGCACCCGCACCCCTTGCCGCAGCAATCGCGCCGACGTATGCAGATATGGCGGCGCCCGGCCCAGAGGACATAAGCAATCAAAACAGCCGGTAGGAGGAGGAGCCAAAGCAGGTTCACCGTAGTTTGAAGAGGTCGTTACGCGTCTTTTGTCAAAGTGACGTGTTAAATTTATTACACCCGGGTGACTAATTTCTGCGCACCAGCATTCCGGCGGCGAGATCCAGCAGAAAACTTGGATCGCCGGGCAAGGAGCGCATGGCCGCGAGTGTTTCCTCGGTTTTTTCGGAGGCAAGACGGCGTGCGGTGTCGATACCATGCATGCTCACATAAGTGGCCTTGCCAGCCCGGGCATCTTTACCAGCGGTTTTGCCCAAGGTCGCGGTATCCGTGGTGGCGTCGAGCACATCGTCCACTATTTGGAAAGCGAGGCCCAGATCTCGTCCTGCGCGTCGCAAGATATCCAGTTCGGCTGAAGCAAGCCCGCCCACCAAACCGCCACAGACGAGGGAGGCCTCGATCATGGCCGCAGTCTTATTAAGATGAATGAACTCAAGGTCGGCTGCATTTGCGGCGGCGGCGGTGCCGGCGGATCGCTCGGCGAGCAAATCCTGCATCTGGCCGCCTACGAGACGCAGACCGGAGGCGGTGTCCGCGAGCACACGCACGAGTGAGGCAACGAGCAGCGGACGCTCGGCATAGGAGGTCGCAATTATGACGAAGGCCTGGGCGAGCAACGCATCACCGGCAAGCAATGCCGTCGCCTCATCAAAGGCACGATGACAGGTGGGCCGACCACGCCGCAGATCGTCGTCATCCATGCAAGGCAAGTCGTCGTGGATAAGCGAATACGTATGCACGCATTCAAGCGCCACAGCGGCAGGCAGCGCCTCCGTCACCCTGCGAGAGGCCTGATCTGACGTCACACAGCCGGCACTTAGCTCCGCCGCTCCCAGCACAAGCATGGGCCGGAGCCGCTTCCCGCCCGCACGAAGACTGTATCGCATGGCCTCGTGGATACGGGCCGGGCCGGCGGACGCATCCCCCGGCAAGGCAGGGACGAGGGTATCGATCGAAGATTCAATACGGACGAGAAGTGAGTTTAGTTTGGTCGTGAAGTCCATCGGCGCGCTGATACTGTTCATGCAACTGTTACATGCTGCAATGATTGCGGGGAGAATCGTTTGCAAACGTCTCTTCTCGATCACCCGCCTGTTTAACAGCTGTCAGAGATCATCCGGGCGTAGAACGAGGCGGCAGTCCACGGATGCCACCAGTCCGAACATGAAAAATCAAACGGATGAGCGCAGGCTTGCGGCGATGCCACGATTCGACGCAATATGGCCACATCAACATGGCCACCAAAGCAGAACGTAAAAGCCCGGGTATTTTCGAAATCTTACTGGGCATCAGCCTGAGCATTTCACTGGGAGTGCTACTTGCCCTTGTTCACATGATTATGCGTCCGGTGGAAGTAGTGCGCACCTTGCCTAAAGAGATCGTCAAGGGCACACGTTACTATGTCGAGGGACCGGACGCATCCGTCTCAGGCACCAGGTGGAAAACGAAATTGAAACGTATCGGAGAAAAAAACCCCGGTGAAATCGCGTTTTCTGACTCGGATCTGAACGCATGGGCCGCCAACACTTTTAAGAAAGTGGAGCCCGAGAAAGGCGAAGCACACTCTTTCGCCATACTCGCGGGCGTTCCCAATTTTCGCGTGGAAGGCGACCAGCTTCAAGTCGGCACGGTCAACGACCTGATTTTTCTCGGTGGCACCTCCAAATTGGTGATCGAAGCCAAGGGTGCTTTTACTAAGAGCGCCAATGGTTGGGATTTCAGCCCCACGGAAGTTTATTTTGGCGGTCTGCCCACCCATAAGTTCCCATTACTGACCTCTATGTTGATGGCTAAATTTGGCGCGGTGGGAATGAATACACCGGAAGCCACCAAAGTTCTCACCAGCGCGACCTCGATCAATGTATCGGGCGGTTCCGTCGTGGTAAAACTTCCGTGATCTTCGCAGGTAAAGGGCGTCTATGGGCGCTTTTTTCGAATAGCTTCGCGCTGTTGGCATGGGGGGTGATGGGGGCGCTGTCGCCTCATCGTTTAGATGCGCAAACCGAACAAGGCGCGATCAAGGAGCCGGGCCGCACGCTTTCGTTTTACGGAATGGAAAGCGGTCGTTTTGAGGTGGCGGCACTGCTTGGTCCGGAGGGTGCCCAACTCAGTTCACTGGCCGAACAAGCTTGGCCGGTGTGGCAAACCCAACTCGGCCTTCCGGAGCGTTGGCCGGTCGGCATAACCGTGCGACTCGCTCCGGCGGAAACCTGGCCTGCCGGCACCCCTTCCTGGCGAGTCACGACCGAGGCGGCAGGTGTGGTCAGTCTCTGGATTCGAGCTCACACCAACGAAGAACCGGAGGGGTTGCCGGAGCAACGCCGGCTGCTTCGCGCCCTGGCGGACGCAGCACTGCATCGTCAGGCGGTATTCAACGCGACAGCGCTGGATAGAATTACCGTGCCGGCCTGGCTGTCGATCGCTGCGGCGGAGGCGGTCTTGATCCGTCGCCAACCGGCCCTGTCCGACGCATGGCAGCAAGAAGTGACCGGATGGACCCGCATGCCGCCTTTGCACGCCGTCTTAAGTGTTCAGGATTTTGAGCCTGCTCCGGCGGCGGCATACGCGGTTTGGCTCTGGCTGCAAACCGAAGGCACTCGTTCCGGCGGATGGAGAGTCTTTCTCACCGAAGTTCTCGCGGGAACAGACGCCCTGAAATCAATCAACCGGAATTTTGAAACCCGGTTGGGCCGGGGTGGAAACCAAGAACTGGAGCTCGCCTGGCAAACCGGTTGCGCCAATTTGATTCGTGTTAAAACCGTGCCGGTGATGGAGCCCGCCGAATCACGTTTGTGGCTGTCGCAGCTGATCCGCTCGTCACTGCACGATACCACGCAGGGGACGGATATCACCGTGGATCTGACAACGGTATGGGAGCATAGGTATGACGCGGAGATAAAAAAACAGCGCGACGAAAGGACAAACCTGCTGGCATCAACTTTTCACCAGATACATCCCTTTTACCGCAACGCCGCCGGGTCTCTGGGCCGTCTATGGTTGGCGATGGATAAGAACAAACTAATGGCTTGGAAAAGGGAGTTCGCAGAGTGGCATCGTGACACCACAAGCGGACTCGAGCTTGAGAAAGCGAGTGCCCGAATCTTGAGTGAAGCCGAGGGAATAGGTCGTCTCCCCGTTCCTGCCGCCGGCGAGTAGCGCATGATCTTCTGGCGCACGGTCGGCGCTTTTTGCGTGCGTCCGCCTCCGTCAATCGTTCAGTGCTTAATCTTTTCCCATCGAACCGCGCCCATGAAATTCTATAAATACCACGCCCTCGGCAACGACTACATCGTCATGAACCCCGCCGATTTCCCCGGCTGGACCGAGCCCTCGATTGATCAGATTCGAGTGATTTGCCACCGTAACTTCGGTGTCGGCTCCGACGGTATCCTCTGGGGACCGCTCCCCACGACGAAAGCACGCTTCGGTCTGCGTATCTTTAATCCCGATGGCTCCGAAGCCGAAAAATCCGGTAACGGACTGCGTATTTTTTCCCGCTACCTTTGGGATGAAAAACTCGCCACCACTCCCATATTTACCATCGAGACGCCCGGAGGCGTGGTTGAGTCGGAGATAAAGGATGGCGGCGCGCTCATCACCGTCGAAATGGGTAAAGTTAGTTTCACCAGCACAAAGATCCCTCACACCGGCCCCGAGCGCGAGGTCATCAACGAGCAAATCAGCGTGCTCGACCGCACTTTCACCTACTGCTCGGCGACCATCGGCAATCCACACTGTGTCCTTCCCTTGCCCGAGGTTTCCGCCGAACTCGCCCACAAATACGGTCCCCACTTGGAGACGCACCCAAACTTCCCCCGCAAGACGAACGTTCAATTTCTTAAGGTCATTGATCGCGCCAACATCCGCATCGAAATCTGGGAGCGCGGCGCAGGCTACACGCTGGCATCAGGCAGCAGTTCCAGCGCCGCCGCCGCCGTGGCGCGCAAACTCGGTTTGGTCGATGGCGACGTGACGGTTCACATGCCAGGCGGCCAGATCGGCATCATCATTTCGCCAGACTATGCCATCCGCATGACCGGCACCGTCAACAAGGTCGCCGAGGGCGTGATGCACGCCGAACTCTTCAAGGTCAAAGTCTGAGCCCGCTTGGAATCATTCAGTATTTTACGCTGCAACCGTAAGGCTGTGTGCTGGCCTTCGCTACCGGCTTGCCTGCCTTGAGATCAGAGAGAGCTGATTTTACGTAATTCTCCGCCTTGGCGATATCCGCCGGGTCGGCGGAGCGGATGCTGTCGATTGCTCCCTCATAAACGAGCACACCCTCGGCATTGATCACGAAAATATGCGGGGTTGTTTTCGCACCATAGGCATGGCCGACCTTGCCGTCCGTGTCGCGCAAGTAGGCGGTCGCGGCGGACTTCTCGGCGGCGAGCCAAGCCTTGGCGGCGGCCACATCATAGTCGCCCTCTTTTCCGAGCGCGGAGGAGTTGATCGAGAGCCATATCACGCCATCGGCAACAGCCGCCTTTTGCGTGGCAGGTATATTGCCGCTCTTGTCGTAGTGTTTTTTCACAAACGGACATCCGGGATTGGTCCACTCCAAGACGACGACCTTTCCCTTTAGTTCGGCAAGGCTGTGCGTCTTTCCATCCAGATCGGTCAGAGTAAACGCAGGCGCGGGCTGGCCAACCGTGGCCGCACCAAGCACGCTGGCAGCGAAAATAGAGGCGGCGATAAAAACGGAACGGAGAACAACTGGCACGATAATAGATTTCATAGTAGGTAGATCGAAGAATTTTTCAGGAACGAGTTTGATACGAAGTAGAGAACAGTTGGCCTGTCATCTAGGACGTTGCCAATAAAGCTAGGTTTCAGCACAGCGCCAGTTCATGAGCAAGTATTGGAAGCACGTCTTTAATTTGGATATCCAATTGAACAACACTGGCGCAAAGCTTCATTTTTCTCCGAGCGAATAACAGCGCTCGATGGAAAAAGTCGGCGGCGAATTGATCTGATACTAATCGCAACTCAAGACTTGCGCCGCCGGTCGCGCGCTAGCAAGTTGCCGCTCCCGTTAATTAGACGGCGCGATCGCCAAGTGGTAAGGCCGAGCTCTGCAAAAGCTCTACCGCCGGTTCGATTCCGGCTCGCGCCTCCAATTTCTCTTAACCGCTGTCCTCCCCGGACTGCGGTTTTTTGTTGGATAGCTCCCTGGCTCCTGGACCAGCGCTCACTGTCCTTGCCCCGCCGGCACTTCGCTCTCGACGCCCTGCGGCCCAGCCCGGTTAATCCGGCCACCATGGCCTGCACCGTATTTACCATCGCAAATCAAAAGGGCGGCGTCGGCAAGACCACCACCGCCGTCAACCTCGCCGCCGCCCTCGCCGAGAAGAAAATCCCCACCTTGCTCGTGGACCTCGACCCGCAGGCCAACGCCACCAGCGCCATCGGCGTCGAGAAGCAGGACGGTCGCTCCCTTTACGGCCCCCTTCGCGGCGAGGGCACCGCCCTGGAGATGATCACCCCCACCTCCACCGAGCGCCTCTCCCTCATCCCCAGCGAGGAGGATCTCGGCGCCCTCGAGATCGAGCTCGCCGGCACCGAAAACTACCTCGGCCGCCTCCGCGCCGCCCTCGCCCCCGTGCGCGCCTCCGGCCAATACCGCGCCATCGTCATCGATTGCCCGCCGTCCATGGGCATGCTCTCGATGAACAGCCTCTCCGCCGCCGACCACCTGCTCATCGCCCTCCAGTGCGAATACATGGCCCTCGAAGGCCTCGGCCAGATCCTGCGCAACCTCGACCGCATCAAAAACGCCGTGAACCCCGACCTCTCCCTCGGCGGCGTCGTCATGACCATGTTCGACATGCGCACCAACCTCTCCCGCCAGGTCGTCGAGGAGGTCAAAAAACATCTGCCCGACCAGATTTTCAAGACCGTCATCCCCCGCACCGTGCGCCTCAGCGAGGCCCCCAGCTTCGGCAAGACCATCTTCGCCTACGACCCCACCTCCCCCGGCAGCACCGCCTACCGCCACCTCGCCAAGGAAGTCATCGAGCGCTTCGGCCTCGCCGCCAAATAACCGCTCCCCACGTAGCGCAGGCTTCCAGCCTGCATCCTGAGCAGACGGGAAGTCAGCGCTACCACTCACTCAAACGCCCATTAGGATTTAGGATTTCCCCGCATTGTGTCTGTCCTCGCCAAATACCGCTACGTCTTCCTGACCGGCCTGCAAAGCAGCCTTGTCTATCGGTGGAACTTCGCCGCGCGCTCCGCCTTCTCGCTGGTCCACCTGTCCTTCGTCTTCATCCTCTGGGGCGCTGCCTACCGAGGGCAGACCGACATCGGCGGCTTCAACCTCGCCCAGACGCTGACCTACTTCCTGATGATGCTGGTCATCCAGTTTTTTATCAGCGCGCAAAACGAAGACTACCAGATCGGCGAGGACATTCGCAACGGGATGATCAACCAGTTCCTCCTCAAGCCCATCGACTACTACGCCTACCGGCTGACCCTCTTCTTCTCCGCCCGGCTCATCACCGGTTGCCTCGCCCTGCTGCCTATCCTCCTGGCGTATCCGCTTTTCGCCGACACGCTTTCCCTGCCCTCCGATCCGTGGCGTCTGCTCTACGGCGCGCCCGCTCTGCTGCTCTCCGCGCTCATCCAGTTCTCCATCGCCTACATCTTCGGCCTGCTCGCCTTCTGGTTTCTCGAAATCCAGTCCTTCATCATCCTTTCCCTCGCGGTCGAGACCGTGCTCGGCGGCCAGATGTTCCCGCTCGATCTCCTGCCTGGCTGGGCCTTTCGCCTTTCCCAGTTTCTGCCCTACTATTACCAGATGTATTTCCCCACCGCCATCCTCACCGGCCGGCTCGACCAAGCCCAGGCCGCCTCGGGGCTGGTCGTTCAATTCATCTGGCTCGCCCTCCTCTACGGCTTCGGCCGCCTGCTCTGGACTCGCGGCCTGCGCCGCCACACCGCCGTCGGCGGCTAAACCACGCCCCCCCCGCCCCGCCATGCCCTTGATCGGCTACTTTCGCCTTTGGCTCGCCTGCATCCGCTACTCGGCGGTGCGCGCGCTCATGTTCCGCTTCGACTTCATCATGTGGGCCTTGGTCGAGCTGTTCTGGATGGGCGTCAACCTGCTCCTGATCTCGGTCGTTTACAGCCACACCAGCGAGATCGGCGGCTGGACGCGTCCGCAGATGCTGCTCCTCCTCGGCACCTCCATGCTCACCCAGCGCCTGCTGATGGGCTTTTTCTGGAGCAACCTCTTCGAGATGGGGCGCAACATCCGCAGCGGCACCTTCGACTTCTTCCTGGCCCAGCCCGGCAACCCGCTATTCATGGTCTCCACCCGCAAGTTCGACCTCGATAGCATGGCCAATGTCACCGTCGCCGGCGGTCTCGTCATCTACGCGGTGCGCGAGCTCGGCCTGCACCCCGGCGTCGGCGACCTCGCCCTCTACGGCCTCGCCGTGCTCTGCGGCCTCGCCATCCACTACTCCGTGCTGCTGGTCACCGCCTCGCTCACCTTCTGGACCATCGGCAGCCAGGGTCTCGAACACGGCTACTTCACCCTCACCGAGTTTTCCCGCCTGCCGCGCGAGGTTTTCAAGGGCGTGGCCAACATCGTCTTCGTGTGGATCTTGCCCGCCGTGGTGGTGAGCAATGTGCCCGCCCGCGCGCTGATCAAGGGCTTCGACCCCACCCTCTTCGCCTGGCTCGTCGGCAGCGCCGTGCTCTGGCTCTGCATCGCCATCAGCATCTTCAATCGCGGCCTCAAGCGCTACGCCAGCGCGTCCTCCTGAGCCCGCCGCCGCCTCGCCGACATGGACTCCCTCGCTGATCTCCAAGCCCGTCTCGGACACACCTTCGTCCACTCCGCGCTGCTGGCCGAGGCCCTCGCCCACCCCTCCTACACCAACGAGCACCCCGAGGCCGGCCCGAGCAACCAGCGACTCGAATTCCTCGGCGACGCCGTCCTCCAGCTCGTGCTCACCGA
>JBEGTN010000350.1:0-2939 GCA_041179405.1 Verrucomicrobiota bacterium | reverse complement strand
GGGCGCAGGCCCAGGCGGCGGCCGCAGCGGGGTCTTTGGCGGACCAGGCGGAGAGAGATTCCCCGGCGAAATAAGCGAACTTTCCGCCTTGGGCGAAGGCCCAGCCGGTGGCGGCGGGGGCGTCCAGGGTGGTCCAGGAGGAGAAGGCGATGCGGTAAAGGCGTTGCTCGTCGTAGTTGCCGGTTTCCGCGCGTGAGAGGCCTTCAAGGAGGCGGGGGAAGGCGTCCGACGGGAGTTGGAGGAGCAGGGCGCGGAGACTGGTGGCGCGGGTGGCGTAGTTCGCCGGGCGACCATCGGGGCCGCGAAGCGAGAGCCAGGCGGAAACGGCGGCGGCGGCGGGATCGCGCGGGAGCAGGGGAGGGAGGAGAAGGGCTGAAGGATTGAAGGGCTGAAGGGCTGAAGGGGGATGAGAGGCGGTGTTGGCGTGGAGCGGGGCGGCGGGGGGCGGCGGGCGGAGGGCGAACCAGGTGGCGGAGCCGCCGAGGAGGAGTCCGAGGCCGAGGGGGAGAACTTTGGGAAATGACCAATGACGAATGCCCAATGACCAATGGCGGAGGGGCGCGGAGGGGGGGATCGGGGACATGGCGGCGTCAGTAGTTGGCACCGGCTTGGGTGAGGAGGCGGGCGGCGGCCTCGGGGGAGAGCGCGTCGCTGGACTCGATCCAGGCGCGGGCGGCCTGGACGTCGGAGCGAAGCCAGCCGGAGAGGTGCGCGCCGAGAACGCGGTTGCGGACGGCGGGGTCCGTGATCCGGGCGAGCTGGCTGGCGTAGGCGGCGCGCGGCGGCGGATCGGGGCTATCGTCGTAATTAGAAGCGTAGGTGTGGGTGAAGGCGTTGAGGGCGTCGTCGCGTTGCGCGTGGTCGGGAAAGGTCTCGGTCCAGGCGACGTAGGCGAGCGGGTCCTGGCGCGCCCAAGCGGTGGCGACGTTTTGCATCCGGGAGCGAAGTCGCGCGTCGGTCGTGCCGGTTTGGGCGGACGGGGGGACTTGCTGGGCGAGCCAGCGGGTGGCGGCGGCGGGGTCGGTCTTGGCCCAGTTGGCGGCGAGCTGGATGGAGACCTCGTTGCGGGCGGCGCCGGCGGGCAGGACCTGCCAGCGGGCGAGGGCGGAGTTGAGATCGGTCCGGGCGAGGTCGCCGATGAGGGTGCCCTCGACCGTGCGGCGAGCGGCGGCGAGCTCGGGTTCGTCGTGTTTGCCGAGCCAGTCGAACGCGGCGTCGGGGTCTTCTTTGGCCCAGCGGGAGAGGTGATCGGCGATCTTTTGGTTGCGATCGGCCGAGGCGGGGAGCTTTTGGACGAGGGCCATGAAGTCGTCGGGTTTCCCCAGCGCGATGCTGCCGAGGGACTGGCCGATGAGGTCGCTGCGTTGCGCGACGTCGGTCACGGTATCGAGCCAGGCAAGGGCTCCGGCGTTGTCGTCGCGAACCCAGTAGCCCAAGAGCTGCCGGAGGGTATCGCTGCGGTCGGGAATATCGTCGCGGCTGGCGAGCAGATCCATCAGCGGGCGCACGGCTCCGGGCTTTTGGCTGGGTTGCCAGATGAAATGAAAGAACAGGGAGTGGTGGGATGGGTCCTCGGAAACGGGTTGGGCGATGGCCCAGTCGAGCGCGGCTTTAGGGTCGTGACCGATCCAGGCGCACAAAGCTTGTTGCACGAGCCAATACCGACCGCCGTCGGCGGCGAGTTCGGTGCCGAGGTTTTGGAGGGCGGCGGCCGGGTCGCGATTGGCCCACGTTTCGAAGATGAAGTCCTTGGCGGCCTTGGCGAAGGCCTCGTCGCCGGCCTGGGCGAGAGCGAGGGCTTGCGGGACGTCTTTGGCGGCGAGCTCGGCAAGGAGCTGGCTGGAGATGATGCGGCGGAGCTTGGCGTCGGGGAGCGTGCTGGACCAGGCGTAGGCGGCGGCAAAATCGTCGCGCGACCAGGCGTCGATAGCTTGGCGAACGTAGCTGATTTTGGCGGGGACGAGGGTCGCGGCCCAGCGGGCAGCGGCGGGGGTGGAGTGCTCGATCCAGATACAGAAGGCGAGGTGGCGGATTTCCCCATTGGGTTTACCGGGGCGGGAGACCAGGGCGGTGAGGAGGCGCTCGAAATGAGTGTTGGGTAGGATCGTGAGGAGCGGGCCGAGGCGAGCGAGGCGCTCCTCGATTTCGGCGGCGGGGGCGTCTTTCGCGAGCGGCGGGAGCGCGAGGAAGGCGGCGAGGGCGGCGTCGGCGTCCTCGGCCACGAGGAGGGGCGGGAGAACGAGCGGGGAAGTAGCGGGTAGCGAGTAGTGGGTAGCGAGCAGGGCGGAGTTGGATGCTGCGTGGAGGGGGGCGGACGCGGGGGCGGTGAAGTGGCGGGCGGTCCAGGCGATGCCGGAGCCGAGGGCGAGGCCGGCGAGAAGGGCGGGGAGGGGGCGCATGGGTTGGAAATTATGAATTATGGAAGGGGCGAGGGCGGAGCCGAGCTGGAGCTCGGCGTTCCCAGGGGGGGGGGGAGGAGCGGAGTCGGAGCGCTGGTCGGGCCTACGGTTTGAGGCCGAGGGCGGGGTGGGCGGCGAGCCAGGCTTGGGCGGCGGCGGGGTCTTTGGCCTGCCAGGCTTGGAGGTGGCGGGTGAGGGTTTCGGTGCGAAGCGCGGGGTCTTTGATTTTTGAATACAGGTCGGCGGTGGTGGCGCGGGAGGTGTGGCCGACGTAGTCGTTGCCGAGGATTTCGAGAACTTGGGGGTAATACTCTTTGCCGCCCGCTTTTAGCTCAAGGGCGAGGGCCTCGGTCCAGCGGAGGGCGGCTTCGGGGTCTTTTTGAGCCCAGGCCGAAAGGAGACTCGGCTCAAGGGTGCCCGCTACGTCGCCGCCGAGCACGCGTTGTTGCTCGGTGCCCCATTGCAGGGCGGCGGCGGGGTCGGTCTGGCCCCAGGCCGCGACGATGGGGGCGAGGGCGGCTTTTTGAGCGCGGGGACTGG
>JBEGTN010000349.1:0-3303 GCA_041179405.1 Verrucomicrobiota bacterium | reverse complement strand
CACTGTCAGGCTACGAGCTCACGCTCGGGCCGGTGGGCCTGCCCACGACCGCGCTGACCGTGCTTGGCGTGCTCGGCCTTGGTTACGTGCTGGCGCATCACATGCGCTTCGGGCGCAATCTGCTGGCGGTGGGCGGCAGTGAGAACTCGGCCCTGCTGATGGGGCTGCCAGTCGGCTCGACGAAGATCATCGCCTACACCGTCAACGGCACACTGGCGGCGCTGGCGGGCCTGGTCGCCACGATCTACACCGGCTCGGGCAACCCGAGCACTGGCGGCGGACTGGAACTCGACGCGATCGCGGTGGTGGTGATCGGCGGCACGCTGCTGGCGGGCGGGCGCGGCCACATGGCCGGCACGCTGCTCGGCCTGCTGGTGTTTGGCACGATCCAGACGGCGCTGCTCTTCGACGGTCGCTTGAGTTCTTGGTGGATTCGTATCGTGGTGGGCCTGCTCCTGCTGGCCTTTATCCTCCTGCAACGGGTGCTGCTGCGCGGCGCGGGGAAACGCGCCTGAGCGGGATTTGATTTTATGCTGAACATGATTCGTTGGGGACTCGGTGGGTTTCTGGTGGTCGGTGCGCTCGGCGCCGCCGAGGTCAAGAGCCCGGACGGCCACCTCGTGCTGGACGTGCGCGTGAACCAGGCCGGCGAGGCGGTCTATGAACTGCGCCGCGACGGGGCGACCGTGCTCGGCGAGTCGCGGCTCGGGCTGGTGCGGGATGACGCGGATTTCTCGCGCGGACTGAGCCTGCTAGGCGAGTCCAAGACGGATACGGTGAAGGACCGCTACGAACTGCTCACGGCCAAACGCCGGGTGAACACCTATCGTGCGAACAAAAAGGTGCTGCGGCTGGCGGAGGCGGGCGGGCGGCGCATGGACGTGGTGTTCCAGCTTTCCGACGACGGCGCGGCCTTCCGCTACGTGTTTCCTGATACGGACGCCACCCCGCACACGGTGAAAGAGGAAGCGACCTCGTTCCGTTTCCCGGCGGAGGCGAAGGCGTGGCTGCAACCGATGTCGGTCGCGAAATCTGGCTGGGCCAAAACCAATCCCGCCTACGAGGAGTATCACGAACGGGAGATCGCGGTCGGCGCGCCCTCGACGCTCGGGGCGGGCTGGGTTTTCCCGGCGCTGTTTCGCACCGGCGAGACGTGGCTGCTCATCACCGAGGCGGCGCTCGGGCGCGGCTACTGCGCGACGCGCCTGAGGCACGAGTCGGCGGGCGGGGAATACCGTATCGGCTTTCCGGATGCACGCGAGACCATGGGCGACGAGCCGGTGAATCCGCGCTTCACCACGCCCTACGCGACGCCCTGGCGGGTGATCGCGGCGGGAGATTTGAAGACGGTGACGGAGTCCGCGCTCGGCACGGATCTGGCGGCGCCCGCGATCAAGACGGCGAAGCTGGCCGGTGCGCCGGGCAAGGCCTCGTGGAGCTGGCCGAAGCTGGGTGACGGACAGACGGTTTACGCCGTGCAGAAGCGCTTCATCGACTACGCGGCCGAGATGGGCTGGGCCTATTGCCTGATCGACGCGCTCTGGGACAAGCAGATCACCGAGGCGCAGATGGCGGAGCTGGTCGGCTACGCGCGCACCAAAAAAGTCGGCGTGCTGCTGTGGTATAACTCAAACGGAAACTGGAACGAAGCGTTCCAGACCCCGAAAAACCGCATGGTGAAGCCGGCCGATCGGCGGGCGGAGTTTGCCCGGCTGCGCGCGCTCGGCGTGCAGGGCGTGAAAATCGACTTTTTCGGCGGCGACGGCCGGGCCTTCGTGGCGTATTACCTAGATATCCTGGAGGACGCGGCGAAGGAGGGCCTGCTGGTGAATTTCCACGGCGCGACACTTCCGCGCGGCTGGGCCAGGACGTATCCGAATCTCATGACAACCGAGGCGGTGCGCGGCTACGAGTTTATCACCTTTGAACAGGGCAACGCGGACCGAGCGCCGGCGCACATGGCGATGCTGCCCTTCACGCGAAACGTGTTTGATCCGATGGATTTCACGCCGGTGTGCCTGGAGGGGCCGGGCAAGATCAAGCGCCGCACCACGGTGGCGGCGGAGCTGGCGACGGCGGTGTTGTTCACCTCGGGCATCCAGCACTACGTGGAGATCCCTGAAGTGATGGCGAAGCAACCCGACTATGTGCAGGCGGCGCTCAAGGCCATTCCGGCGGTGTGGGAGGAGTCGCGGTTCCTTGCGGGTTATCCGGGCAAGCTGGCGGTGTTCGCACGGCGCGGCGCCGACGGACGCTGGTGGGTGGCGGGCTTTAATGGTGAGGCCACCACCAAGACCGTTGAAGTATCTCTGGCCGAGCTCGGGCTCGGCAAAACCAATTCCGTCAAGGTGATCACCGACGGAACGGCAGGTGGCTTTGAATGCCGCGAAGCCGGACTGGATGGTGCGGCGAAAACGTTAACCCTCGAGTTAAAGCCCTTCGGCGGGTTCGTGACAGCGGTGCGCTGAGCAGGAAACCGGGTAGGGGAGGAGGGCTGTTTGCGTAAAAAAACGCGCCCCGGTGAAGGGCGCGTTTTTTGTGCGAAGCGGGGCCGGTTGGCTGCTTACTTGGCGAGGCTGGCGCGGAGGCTGTCGAGCTGGCCGGCGGAGCCGAGGAGCACGTTGCGCGAAGCGATGAACTTGGCGTATTCAACGATGAAGATCTTGCCCGGGGGACGGAAGTCGAACTCGCCCGGCTTGTCGCGGAAGAACTCGCGGTGAACGCGGGTCCAGACGAGGCGGCCATCGGTGTCGATGTTGATCTTGGTGACGCCGAGCTTGGCGGCGGGAAGGTATTCGTTCACGTCCACGCCCATGGAGCCGGCGATGGTGCCGCCGGCGGCGTTGATGCGGGCGACTTCGTCCTGGGGAACGGAGCTGGAGCCGTGCATGACGAGGGGGAAGCCTTTCATGCGGGCCTTGATCTTCTCAAGGACGTCGAAGTGGAGGGACTGCTTGCCCTTGAACTTGAAGGCGCCGTGGGAGGTGCCGATGGCGCAGGCGAGGGAATCGCAGCCGGTCTGTTTGACGAACTCCTCGGCCTCGGCGGGATCGGTGAGGCAGGAGTGGCCTTCCTCGACGACGATGTCTTCCTCGACGCCGCCGAGCATGCCGAGCTCGGCCTCGACGGAAATGCCCTTGGCGTGGGCGCGGTCAACGACGCGCTTGGTGATCTCGACGTTTTTCTCGAACGGATCGTGGGAGGCGTCGATCATGACGGAGCTGAAGAAGCCGGAATCGATACAATCGTAGCAGGTCTGCTCGTCACCGTGGTCGAGATGCACCGCGAAGATGGCCTCGGGGA
>JBEGTN010000348.1:0-6351 GCA_041179405.1 Verrucomicrobiota bacterium | reverse complement strand
AAAGAGATTCATCAAGTTAAAGGGCCCCCTGAAATGTTCGTGTTTTCATAGGGCCTTGCGGTGGGTGACTTTTCGCCTCCTACGCTCAGCGGGGCTTTAGCTCCAGGACGGTGATGGAGGTTGGGGCGAGGGCGTAGGTGAAGGACGGTGATGCCACCGGGATCTTGGATGCGACGGGCGCGACCTTTACGGGGTCGGCGAGGGAGTTGGTGGCGTCGGGGGCGGCGGCGAGGGTGAAGACGCGTGCGGTGCGGGCCAGGGCGCGGCCGCCGGCGAGCTCGATGCGGAGCGGCTGTGCGGTGGGGAGCGGGTTGACCAGCTTCACGTAAATGAGGCCGGAGCGGGACTCGCGAGTGACGGAGCCTTGGACCGAGGTGCCGGCGCCGAAGGTGGTTTTCAAAATCTCGTCGCCGACGTGGGTGCTGAAGAGGCGGAAGGCGTGGTAGCTGGGCGCGCCGTAAGCGCGCAAGGCGTCGTAGCCGATGAGGTCGGGGCGCCATTGATAATCGTTCAGGTTGGCGAAGAGCGGGGCGTAGCACTGCATGGTCACGAAATCGGAGTGGCGCTCCATCGCGGCCATCCAGGCGGCGTCGCCGATCGCGGCCCATTGGGTGGGGGTGGCGGGGAGGCCTTTGGATTGTTTATCCCAGGGTGGGAAGGCGGTCTCGTGGGCGGCCCATTCGCCGACAAAAATCTCGGGGCCGGAGCGGTCGTAATGGTCGAAGTGGTTGGGGGAGTCTTTTAGGAAGTCGGCCGTTTTCCGGTAGTAGTGTTCGTCGAGGACATCGGGGCGGCGGCTTTGCACGCGTTTTTTGGCGGGTTGCTCGGTGCCGACGCTGGAGATGCATTTAAGGTCGGGGTGGCGGGCCTTGATCGCGTCGTGGAGCTGGGCGTAGCGGGCGTCGTAGCTGCCGGATTTGTCGAACCAGTCTTCGTTGCCGATCTCGACGTAGCGCAGGGGGAAGGGTTCGGGGTGGCCGTCGGCGGCACGGCGGGCGCCCCAAGTGGAGGTGACGGGGCCGGAGACGTATTCGATCTCGTCGAGCGCTTCTTTGATGAACGGCTCCAGGTCGGGGCCGGGCTTAACGTAGTCGCCCTTGAGCGAGTAGCCGGCGTAGAGGGCGAGCACGGGTTCGGCCTTCATATCTTCGCACCAGAGGAGAAATTCGAGCAGGCCCATGCCGTCGGTGGAGCGGTAGCCCCAGGGGCAGGGGTGGCCGGGGCGCTCGGCGATGGGTCCGAGGGTTTCCCACCATTTGAAACGGGTGTCGATGGTGTCGCCTTCGAGGTAGTTGCCGCCGGGGAAGCGCAGGAAGGCGGGTTTGAGATCGACGAGCATCTGCATGAGGTCGCGGCGGAGGCCGTTGGGGCGGTTATTCCAGGTAGGCGGGAAGAGCGAGACGAGGCCCAGCCAGACGGTGGCGGGGGCGTCGGTGCCGAGGACGAGGCGGGCGTCGGTGGTGGGGGTGATGCCGCGAGCGGTGCGCAGCGTCACCTCGTGCGCCTGCCAGTCGGCGGAGAGGCGGGCAATCTTCGCGCGGGCGTAAACGATGGAGCCGTCGGGGCTTTGCAGGGAGAGGGTGAGCGGGCCGGTGAAGCCGGCGGCGGCCTTGGCGTGGACGGTGGCGCGGTAGAGAGTGGAGGGCGTGACGGGGAAGCCCCAGTAGCCGGTGTTGGCGACGCCGCCGCCGGGGGCGCGGACCTCGACGCGGAGGCTGGCGGGGTTGGCGGCGTTGAGCGGCTGGGTGGGGTCGAGCGCGAGGGTGGCGTCGTGAACGGCGGACCAGTGGACGGGTTGCTTCTCGTCGTCGCGGAAGGCGCGGTTGCGCACGAGCTCGGCGTAGAGGCCGCCGTCGTAGCAATGGTTGATCTCCTCGGTCATCAAACCGTAGTGCAGCGGGCTGACGCGGCCGGCGGGCGCGGCGGCGTCAATGGAGAGCGTCGCGATGGCGGGCGGCGCGGTCGGGGTGGCGGCGACAGCGGCGGTGGCGGCGGGCGAGGGGAGGGGGAGCGCCAGCCAGGCGAGGCAAGCGAGGAGCGGGGTGAGGTGGTTTTTCATGGAGCGGAGTGACGCAGCTTGAGGAGGGAAAAGGTGGGAGCGAAGAAGATGAAAACGAACAGTGCGAGCGCGGACCGGCGGTGGCGGCGGTGTTTTTACCAGCGGAATTCCAGTTCGGCGCGGGACCAGCGTGGCGGGGCAATGCTCACGACGCCGGTGGCGGTGCGGCCGGTCTCGATGTCGGTGTCGAGGAGGTTTTCCACTGCGAGAGTGAGCCGCCAGCGAGGTGAGAAAGCGTAGTGGGCGGCGAGATCGAGGCGGGTGAAGGGAGCGAGGCGAAGGGTGTTGAGGTCGTCCTCCCACTGGGCGGAGCGCCAGCCGGCGCGGAGGTCGAAATCGAGGGCGCGGGCGGCCTGCCAGGTGGCGCCGAGGGTGAGGTTGTGACGCGGCACTTGCGCGAGGCGGCGGCCATCGAGCGCGGCGGCGGCGGGACCGCCGGAGACGACGCGGGCGTCGTTGAGCAGGTAGTCGGCGTCGAGGCGGAGGGGGGCGAAGGGGTTCCAGTGGCCGCCGAGTTCGAGGCCGCGCACGCGAGCGGAGTCGAGGTTGCGTTTCTCGCGGGTGGTGGCGTCGAGGGTGACGTTGGCGACGGCGTCGGAGAGGTCGTTTTGGAAAATGGTGGCGCGCAGGCCGGCGTCGTGGGCGGGTGTTTCCCATGCGAGGCCGAGTTCGCCGCCGAGGAGAGTCTCGGGGGCGAGGGCGGGGTTGGCGCGGGTGGTGACGGGGCCGACGCGGAAGGGGCGGTAGAGCTCGTTGAGGGTGGGGGTGCGGTAGGCGGAGTAGGCGGCGGCGCGGGCGGTGAGGGTGTCGGTGGCGCGCCAGGCGAGGCCGAGGGAGGGCGAAAAGGCGCGGTCCTCGCGGTTGGCGTAGTGTTGGTTCAACTCGTCCACACCGGTGGCGAGGACGGTTTCGTGGCGGAAGCCGTCGGTGTTGCGGGTGGTGTCGAGGCGCAGGCCGGCGCTGGCGGTCAGGTCGGGGGCGAGCGCGCGGGAGTGGTTGGCAAAGAGTCCGGCGGAGGTTTGGGTGCCGCCGGCGAGACGGTTGCGGGTGTAGGTGCCGCCGATGTAGCGAAAATGTTCGCGGGTCTCGCCCTCGACGCGACGGGCATCGAGGCCGACCGTGGTCAACGAAGAGGTGCCCGAGGCGAGGTCGCGGGCATCGCCCCAAGTGAGTTGGGCGGAGGCACCGCCTGCGGTGGCGGGCACGGCGTATTGGTCGCTGGCGGGAGTCTCGGCGGTGCGGGCGGCGTTTACCGAGGAGAAGGTGTTCGAGTAGTCCTGGTCCTGGGCGTAGAGCGTGCAGCTCCAGGCGGGGCCATTGGCCGGGCGGGCGGTAAGGGTGGCGGAGACGAAACGCTCATCGGAGGCGTTTTCCTGGTAGGGGGTGCCGTTGCCGCGTTCGTCGTGCCAGGCGCGAGCGGTGGCGGTGAGGGTGGCGGAGTCGCCGACGCGATGCTGCCAGGTGAGCTGGCCGCGTTGGGAGGCGGAGTCGGCGGGGCGGTCGATGGGGCCGGGGTTTTGCACGAGCCGGACGCCGTCGGTGGCGAAGGCGGCGGCGTCGATGCGCCACGCATCGCGCGCCGAAGGAGTGACGAAGGTGGCGGCGTCGTCGAGGGCGCGGGTGTTGAAATCACCCCACGTGGCGGAGGCGTCGCCGCTGGTTCGCGGGTTGCCGGACGGGGGCGAGTCAGGAGCGGGCAGAAGTGGTGCGGTGATGAGCTGGATGGTGCCGCCGAGGGAGGTGCCGCCCCAAGCGGAGGAACCGCCGCCACGGACGACCTCGATGCGTTCGAGCGAGGCGGAGGGGAGTTTGGACCAGGCGATCGAGCCGAAGAACGGATCGACGACTGGCACGCCGTCGAGGAGGACGAGAGCCCGGCTGGCCGCACTCGGGCCTATACCTCGCAACGAGGCGCCCTGGGCGGTGGGGTTGGCGGTGAGCGAGCCAGTCCGGCGGAAAAGTGAAAACGCGGCGGAGCGGCGGAGCGCGTCGTCGAGCGTGAGCGAGGGGCCGTCGTGCAAGGCGGAAGCAGTGAAGACATCCACCGTGAGCGGCAGGGTGGCGGGGTCTTGCGGGGCGCGAGTGGCCGTCACCACGAAAGCAGGCAGGGTCACGGGTGCCGTCACCGGGGCGGACGGCGATGACGCGGCCTGCGCAGTCAGGGCGACGGCGAGGAGCGCGGGGAGGGCGGGGCGGGGGAGGGACATGAGGGAGACCGGGGCGGGGCGCGCTGGGCCCGAATCCGGATTGGTGCGGGTTTTGGCGACGGCGGGCGAGGGCATTTTTTTCCGTCAGGGCGTGCTTCATCGGCGGCGAAGGTTATTCCGTATCGAAGTAAGCGATACGTCGTGGATGAGTCTCGCTTTGCGCGTGCGATCTGTCATGTATTTCGTAACGCCTTCGGGGAAACAAACATTCCGAAGGTGAGGCAACCCTCCGAAAGAAATACAAAATCATGGGCGATAAATCTCCTAAATCCACGCAGAAAAAAGCCTCGCAAAAACAGTCGAAGAACGACGCTTCCACCCAAAAGAAGCAGTCGCTCATCACCTCGCAGCAAGCCACCAAGGCGAAGGCCGCCGCGAGCAAGAAGAAGTAAACGAAGCGCAGCCCGCTTTACCCGCCAGCCAACCCATCCAATCCTTCACCTTTATGGCCAAAACTCAAAATTCCCAAAAGCAGACGAAGAAAAAGCCCTTGAAAACTCCGGCGGAGAAAAAAGCCGAGAAACGCGAGAAAAAGGGACGCTGAGTCCCGCACGCGTCCGGTCTTGCAGCCATCCTCGTCCACTTGGACGCGGGTGGCTTTTTTGTTTTTGTTCGCGGGCAAGGTTGCCTCAGCCCTCGTGCGATTCCACAGGAGGGTGGGGTATCCGGGCGACCAAGTGCGATGTTCGGGCGCGGGACTTGACACCGTTTTGCTGGGGTTGCTAACTCCACCTTTGGTTAAATTAGTTCACTGTCCGTCTGGTGGGCCTTTGGCCCACCTTTTTTTTCTAAACATCCGACCCTCATGAGCAGCGAAATACTCACAGTCCTCGAATACATGGAGAAGGAAAGGGGCATCGCGCGCGCCGATATGATCGCCGCGATCGTCAATGCCATCAAATCCGCGGCGCTGAAAGGCGTCAACTCCGGTCAGGACATCAAAATCGAGATCAATCCGCGCAACGGCCAATTGAAGGCTTGGGCCTTGCTCAAAGTCGTGGACTCGGTCGGCGATCCCAAAGTCGAGGTGCATGTCGAGAAGGCTCAGGCGCTCAAGCCCGGCGCCTTGATCGGTGATGTGATCGAAAAAGAAATCAATCCCTCCGAACTCGGACGCATCGCCGCCCAAACCGCCCGCCAGGCGGTGATGCAAAAGCTCCGGCAGTTTGAAAAAGACCGTATTTACGACGACTACAAAGACAGCGTGGGCAATATCGTCACCGGCACCGTGCGCCGCAAGGAGCGCAACGATATCTACATTGATTTAGGTAAGTCCGAGGCCGTCCTGCCCGGTCGTGAACAGGTCCCCGGCGAGGAATATCAGCCCGGTGATCGTATTCGCTGTCTCTTGCTCGCCATCGAGAGCACTCCGCGTGGCCCCGAGTTGGTTTTGAGCCGTGGCAGTCCCAAGTTTGTCCGCCGCCTTTTTGAGGTGGAGGTAGGTGAAATCGCTGACGGCACGGTTAAAATCGAGGCTTTCGCCCGCGAACCCGGTTACCGCACTAAGATCGCAGTCACCAGCACCGACCCCAAGGTCGATCCAGTCGGCGCATGCGTCGGTGCCCGCGGTGCCCGTGTAAAAACCATCGTGCGAGAGCTCAATGGCGAGAAAGTCGATATCATCAACTGGTTTGCCGATCCAAAGCAGATGGTGCTCGAGGCGCTCAAGCCTGCCGTCCCTCGCGAGATCGTGCTCGACGAGCGTTCCAAGCGCATACTCTTGCGCGTCGCGACTGACGACTTGGCCATAGCCATCGGCAAGAAGGGCCAGAACGCCCGGCTCACCTCCCGGCTCATCGGCTGGCGTATTGATATCGAAGAGTTCAAGGTCGAGACCGTCGATCCTCGCAGCCAGGCGATCAACTCCCTCATATCTTCGTTCGGGCTTGATAAACCGGTCGCCGAGCGACTCGTCGCCATTGGTATCAATTCCCCTGCCGCCTTCGAGGGCGTCGCAGCGGAGGATCTGGTGGACTCCGGCTTCACCGCCGAAGAAGCCGGTGCCATCATCGCCAAGGTAACCAACGCATAACTCGCAACGCGTCTCCTTCGCCGCCTTCCCATCAGCCTCTCCTCACTCCGTCA
>JBEGTN010000347.1:0-3540 GCA_041179405.1 Verrucomicrobiota bacterium | reverse complement strand
ATGACGAAGACGACGCCATTGTAAACGGCGGCGCGCGGGACGACGAGGGTGTCGGCGCGGCGGTTCCGGATGATACTGGCCTCGCCGCTCAGGCCGGGGATGAGGCGGGCGGGGGCGATCTCGACCGCGAGGAGGGCGCGGTATTGCTGGGTCTTGGCGTCGGCGTTGGGCAGGACGCTGGTGATGCGGGCGGCATACTGCTCGGCGCCGTAGGCGAGGAAACGCACGGAGGCGTCGAGCCCGGGGCGGATGCCGGAGAAATCCTCCTCGTTGACGCGGGCCTCGACGAGAAGGGAGCGGCTGTAAAAGGTAACGAGCGAAGCGCCGAGCGCGACGAGTTCGCCGGGGTGAAAAAACACCTCGGTGACGGTGCCGGCGGCGGGGGCGCGGACGGCGCACTCGGTGATGAAGCGCTTTTGCTGCGCGATGGAGAACTCCATGTCGGCGAGCTGCTGGCGGCGGCCGAGACGGTCCTTCTCTTGTTTTTCGGAGAAGACGCGGAACTCCTCGCGGCGGCGGCGGAGCTCGACCTCGGGGTAGTTACCCTCCTTGAGCAGGCGCTCGAAGTTGGCGAGATCCTCCTGCTGGCGGGCGAGGGTGGACGTCTGCTCGAAATCGAGGGCGTATTGGCTGCGAAGGTTGTCGAGCTGGCCGGTGAGGCGTTCGAGCTCGATCTGGTAGAGACGCGGATCGAGCTCGAAAAGGAGATCGTCCTTCTCGACCGCGAGGCCGGGTTTGAGCGGCGAAGAGAGCACGCGGCCGGCGACGGTGCTGGTGAGGGTGAGCTGGAACTCGGGGCGGACATTGACGACGGCGGGCACGGCGTCCACGGCGGCCTCACGGCGGACGGCGGTGGTCTTGAGGAGCGGAGCGTCGCCCCGCCAGAACCAGAACGCGGCACCGGCGAGGAGAAGGAGGGGAAGAATGAAGCGGAGGGAGCGCATGGTGTCGCGGCGTCGGACGCCGCTGGGTTCAGAGGGAAAGTTTAAGAGGAAGCGGCGGGCGGCAAGGGTTTCTCTGTGCCGCAGCGCTTTATACCCAACAACTGGGCTTTGAATTACCCGGCCCGCGAAAACAGAATTTTGAACCACGGATGAACACGGATAGACACGGATAGTTTCAGAACACGAAAGAACATGGAACGACCGAAAATTCACCACAAAGGCACGGAGACACAAAGGTCGCACAAAGAGCGAACCGACGGAACAGCGCACGAGCACCGTAGGTCACGCAGGCATCGGCTCAGTGCGTAATCCGACCGGTCGCTTGCTTTTGCCGGAGTGGGTAAGTGGTCGTTTGGCGGCAGGCGCGTTAGCCGGGTTCACCGACTGATAAATGGTCCTTAATTCATCGAGCTGATTTGCAATCGCGTTCGCGGCGTAAGGACCCTTTTTCAGGGCACTCGAAAGAAGCGAAGTGCCGACAAGGGCTGCATCAAACGGGTAACGACTCACCACTTCGCCTAAATTATCACGGGAAATCCCGCTTTCAGCCACCTTGATGCAGTTCTTGGGGAGCAGATTCACCAGATCAAATACGGACAAATCCGTGCGCGTATCCGCCTTATGCTTCGACGCCAAACCAAGTGACTTGGAGATACCTTGGAGGAAGCCCTGCTTTTGTTTCGCGTTTCTAAACTTACGAGAATTTATGCCGCACACTCTGGCCGTATCCGGCAGACGTGCAATTTCGGCCGGATCATGCACCTCACAGAGCACATCCATACCTAATCCTAGCGCCAAGTCGTGCAGCTTCTTAAATTCCGCCGCATCTTCTACTACATTAGCCATGAGCAAGATGGCGTCCGCGCCCATGAAGCGGGAGAAATAAACCTCATATTCGCTGAATATAAAGTCCTTGCGGAGAATGGGCTTAGGACGGCATTGGGTGCGCTCCCGAACTTTCCTGAGAATTTGCGGTGTGCCACCGAAATGCGTTTCTTGAGTGAGCACCGAGATGGCGCTCACAAAGTCATGTGAATGGTATATCGGCACGGCCACCTCATCAGCCAGCGGATTGATCTCCCCCATGCTGGGCGATTTGCGCTTGATCTCCGCGATGACGCTGAAAGGAGCCCGCTCCAGTGCGCGGGCAAAGCCACGTGTCGGTCCCATTTTATCGATCTTGCGCTGAATTTCGCGCAGCGAATAACGCTCTTGCCGAGCTTTGGATTCCTCGGCGGTGCTAGTGAGAATGTCCTTAAAGGTCATGGGGAAATCTATGGTTCAAGACTTCGGCAAGGCGGATCAGAGATGCAGGATACTTGCCACTTTTTCGGGAAACAGCACCAAGCCCTCCTTGGTAAAACGACCCCGCACGCAGGCTTGGCTATGATCGGCGTAAAGCCCGTGTCTCTTTAGTTCAGACAGTTCGGTATCGGTGAGGTCTTCGTAAAGCAGGGCGATCTCGGACACGTCAACTCCTTCGTCAGTCGCGTTGCGAACGATGGCGGCGAGATTTACGCCCCGACGGTTTTCACCTTGGGGCAAGTAGGCATGAATCGACATGAAACAATGAATTGGCAGAGGTGAGAACGTGTTGAGGCTAACGTCCTCTGTCAAGGTGCCGGGAGCCCCGAGACCCTGCGGCGGTCCCGGCGGTCCCGCCCTACCTCGATCCGAACTTTTTCACCGCTGGGATGACAATTGATCTCAACCGCCGGATTTGGTGGCAGGAGTGGTGAGGTCGAGGTAGTCGGTGAAGGCCATCAAGAGGGCGGCGTGGTTGCGGAGGGCGGAGAGCTCGGCGTCTTGGAGGGCGAGTTGTTTCTCGCGGTAGCTTTGGGCGGCGAGGAGGCCTGTCTCAAACTCGCGCTTTTGGCTGGCGAAGGTGGCGCGGGCGAGTTCGAGGCGACGTTGCTCAAGGTCGAGGCGGCGGGTCTGGAAGGAAAGGGTGTCGAGCAGGTTGGCGGCCTCGGCGGCGAGCGCGGCCTGGAAGGAACTCAACTCGGTCTCGGCGCGGCGGCGGCGGAGGTTGGACTCGATGCGGCGGTGGCGGGTCTCGAAGCCGTCGAAGATATTCCAAGAAACATCGAGGCCGGCGAAATAGGTGAAGGTGGAAACGTTGTCGCGCGCGGCGGTGTTGGCCTGGCCCTGGCCGGCGGAGGCGGAGACATTGAGGAGCGGGCGTTGGCCGGAGGTGATGCGGGTGAGCTCGGCTTTTTCGCGTTCGATGAGGTTGCGGCGGCGCAAAACCTCGCCGTGGACGTCGATCCAGTCGCCGGCGTGGCCGGCGCGGGCGGCGTCGATCCAGGCGAGGATGTCGGCGGTGACGACGGGGGGCAGGGAAGTGTCGAGGGCGAGGGGGGCCTCCCAACCGATGGTGCGTCGGTAGGTGGCGAGGATGCGGGCCTGGGCGGCGTCGAGCTGCTCGATGTCGAGCAGGGCGGAGTTGAGGGAGAGATCGTTTTGCTCGGTGTCGGCGGAGCTTTGCAGGCCGGCGGCGAATTTGGCGCGGAGGGATTTGCCCTGCTCGGAGAGTTGCTCGCGGCGGAGCGCAGCCTGACGGAGGGCGGCCTGGTTGACGAGCAGGCTGAGGTAA
>JBEGTN010000346.1:0-4258 GCA_041179405.1 Verrucomicrobiota bacterium | reverse complement strand
CGACCGGTGCAGCAGCCGGCGTGTCCAGCGCGAGGGACTCGGTGACGGGAGCGGATTCGGTCGCGGCCGCCGAAGCGGAGACACGTTTAGAAGGGGATTTTTTAGCCATGATGAAGAATTTGCCGGGGGTGCGAAGCACCCGGACTTGACGCTGTGTAAAGTGGTCTGAATAAGGACGACGCGTAGCTAAGCTGATAGAATTTCAGCGAATGCGCACCCCAACCCTAAAACCACATCTCAACGTGTCGGACCAAACTAACACCACAGTGTCCCGTAAAAAACGGACGTTTAAGCCTACAGCTGAGTTTCAGCGCCAAGCCAACCTTGGCAGTATGGCCGCATACAAGAAGCTTCATGCCGAGTCTGTCAACTCTCCGGATACCTTCTGGAAAAGAATGGCCAACGAGCACCTCGTCTGGCGCAAACCCTTCACCAAGGTCTGCACTTGGAAGGAGCCGCACGCGAAGTGGTTCACCGGTGGCCGGCTGAATATCTCCGAAAACTGCATCGACCGCCACCTGGGCACCGGCCGCGAGAACAAGGCCGCGATCATTTTCGAGGGCGAACCCGGCGATGTCCGCACTATCACCTACCGGCAGCTTTACTCTCACGTCAGCCGTTTCGCGCATATTTTTGAAAACATGGGCATCGTGGCCGGCGATCGCGTCGCCATCTACATGCCGATGGTGCCTGAGGCGGTCATCGCCATGCTCGCCTGCGCGCGTATCGGCGCCGTGCATACAGTGATTTTCGGCGGCTTCAGCTCCGAGGCGATCAAGGACCGCATCAACGATTGCAAGGCGAAGCTCGTCATCACCGCCGACGGCGGCTGGCGGCGCGGCAAGGTCGTCGAGTTAAAGTCCACCGTGGACCGCGCCCTGGCCGGCACGCCTTCCGTGCAGAGCGTCATCGTGCTCAAGCGCTGCGGCAATCCCGTCGCCATGCAAGAGGGCCGCGACATCTGGTGGCACGATGCCTGGAAGGGCGGCCCCAACAAGCACAAGGCCAAGGCCTTTGATTCCGAGCACCCGCTCTTCATTCTCTACACCTCCGGCTCCACCGGAAAACCGAAGGGCGTGCTCCACACCTCCGCCGGCTACCTGCTCGGCGCGAAGCTTACCTCGCACTACGTTTTCGACCTCAAGGATACCGACCGCTATTTCTGTTCCGCCGACATCGGCTGGATCACCGGCCACAGCTACGTTGTTTACGGGATCCTTTCAAATGGCGCGACGCTGTTCCTCTACGAGGGTGCGCCCAACCAGCCCGAGCCGGATCGTTTCTGGGAGATGATCGACCGCCACGCGCTCACCATTCTTTATACCGCCCCGACCGCCATCCGGGCCTTTATGCGCTGGGGCGACAACTACGTGCTCAAGCACAACCTCGATTCCCTGCGTCTGCTCGGCTCGGTCGGCGAGCCCATCAGTCCCGAGGCCTGGCTGTGGTATCACAAGATGATCGGCAAGGGCCGCTGCCCCATCGTGGACACCTGGTGGCAGACCGAGACCGGCTCCATCATGATCTCGCCCATGCCAGGTGCGACACCGTGCGTGCCCGGCACCGCCACGCTGCCGTTTTTCGGCGTCTCGCCCAAGATCGTGGACGACAAGGGCAAGGAAGTGCCGCGCGGCACCGATGGCAAAATGGTCATCACCAAGCCCTGGCCCTCCATGCTCCGCACCCTCTGGGGCGACGACGCGCGCTTTAAGGAAACTTACTTCAGCGAGTTCCCGGGCTGGTATTTCACCGGCGACGGCGCGCGCCAGGACAAGGACGGCAACTTCTGGATCATCGGTCGCGTGGATGATGTGCTCAACGTCTCCGGCCATCGCATCGGCACCGCCGAGGTCGAGGGCGCGCTCGCCACGCATCCGTCCGTCGCCGAGGCCGCCGCCGTGGGGCGTCCCGACGACCTCAAGGGCCAGGCCTTGGTCGTGTTTGTCACGCTCAAGACCGGTCACGCCGCCACTCCCGAGCTGAAAGAGGCGCTTCGAGCCCACGTGGGCAAAGAGATCGGAGCCATCGCGAAGCCCGATCAGGTGCGCTTCGCCGCCGCCTTGCCGAAGACTCGTTCCGGCAAAATCATGCGCCGCATCCTTAAGCAGATCGCCGCAGGCGGAGAGGTGAAGGGCGACACCAGCACGCTGGAGGATTTCTCCGTCGTCGCTGCCTTGCAGGCCGAGGATTGAGCGAAGGCGGGTAAAAAAAGTTCTCAGGGCGGCCGGGTTTATCCGGCCGCCTTTTTTATGTTCGATTAAGGGGAGCCACCCATGTGAGCGGTGGCTGTAAAACAAGTTTGGTTTTCGGGCGCGGCGTGCTTTTGTGACTCACCCACCCATGAAGGTTCCATTTCTCGATCTTTCGCTTCAACATCAGGCCCTGCGGGCCGAGGCGCTCGCCGCGCTCGCCGCCACCTACGACGCCACCCGCTTTTGCCTCGGCAAGGACGTCGAGGACTTTGAGAAAGCTTTTTCCTCCACCCTCGGCTACCCGCGTGCGCTCGGCATGAGCAGCGGCACCTCGCCCCTGCACGTCGCGTCGGTGCTGGGCGGCTTTGGTCCGGGCGATGAAGTCATCGCGCCTCCCTTCACGTTTATTTCCACCGTCTGGGGCATCAGCTACGTCGGTGCCACGCCGGTTTTCGTGGATGTGGACGCCGCCACGTTCAACATCGACCCCGCCAAGATCGAGGCCGCGATCACTCCGCGCACCAAGGGTATCGTCGCGGTGCATCTTTTCGGTCAGCCGGCGCAGATGGACGAGATCCTCGCTATCGCAAAAAAGCACGGCCTCTTCGTGGTCGAGGACTGCGCCCAGGCGGTTGGCGCGCGCTATAAGGGCACGCCGGTCGGTCTGCTTGGCGATGCCGGCACCTTCAGCTTTTATCCGACTAAAAACCTCGGCGCTTGCGGCGAGGGCGGGGCGCTGGTCTCCAAAAACGACGCTCTCTTTGAGAAGGCGAAACTCCTCCGTGTGCACGGCTCCGGGCGTCGTTACTACCACGATCTCGTGGGCTTTAACTTCCGCATGGACGGCTTTCAAGGCGCGCTGCTCAATGTGAAACTGCCGCATCTGGCGAAGTGGACCGCGCGGCGCCAGGAGATCGCCAGGAGCTACCGCGAAGGTATCAAGCTGGCCGATACGATCCTGCCGGTCACGGTCGCGTGGGGCGAGAGCGTCTATCATCAATTCACGATCCGCCATCCGCGTCGCGAGGCCCTGCGCGAGCACCTCGCGAAGCACGAGATCGGCACCGATTTGATTTACCCTGTGCCGCTGCATCGCCAGCAATGCTACGCCGGTTTGGGCTACGCGGAGGGCTCGATGCCCGTCGCCGAGAAGGCCTGCGCCACATGTGTGAGCCTGCCCATCTTCCCCGAGTTGACCGATGCGCAGGTCGAGCACGTCATCACCACGGTCAACGCGTTCTGAGCGCGCCTCGCGCGCATCCATCCGATGATTGGCGACACCCGCTTCAAGGTCTGCGGCCTCACCCGCGCGGCGGACGCCCGTCTCGCGGCGGAGTTAGGCGCGGACTACCTCGGTTTTATCCTGTATCCTAAATCGCCGCGTTATCTGCCGCTGGCGGACTACGAGGCCTTGCGGGCCGATTTGCCTGCGGCGGCGCGGCGCGTGGCCGTGATGGTGGAGCCGACTGCGGACGAGTTGGCGGCGGCGCTCGGAGCCGGCTTCGACTTTTTCCAAATCCACGCGCGGTCGGAGATGCCGGTCACAACGGTGGCCGCTTGGTCGGCGATGCTCGGCCCGGCGCGACTCTGGCTGGCGCCGAAGCTGCCGCCAGGTGTCGCGTTTCCCGCGGAGTGGCTGCCTTTGGCGGATACTTTTTTAGTCGATACCTTTCATGCGGACGGGTTCGGCGGCTCGGGAAAAACGGGCGATTGGAGCGACTTCGCCAAGCTGGCGGCCGCGCACCCGCAGAAAACCTGGGTGCTGGCCGGGGGCTTGTCTCCTGGCAACGTCGCCTTGGCGCGCGCCCGGAGCGGTGCGCGTTTTCTTGATGTGAACAGCGGTGTGGAGCGCGCGCCCGGTCTTAAGTCCCCCGAGAAATTGCGCGCCCTGGTTGAAGCGCTCTCGTATTTAGACTCTTAGCCGGCCCGTTGTAGAACCGAGCGCCTATCGGGTTCGCTGGGAAAAGCGGAAGCACTGGCCGGGCCTACATCAGGACAAACTTTAGAGCCCCGACCACCGGTCGGGGCTACGTTTACCAAGTTTTAGGCGCTGGTGGTGTCCATGG
>JBEGTN010000345.1:0-2515 GCA_041179405.1 Verrucomicrobiota bacterium | reverse complement strand
GAGGTGCCCACGCCGTCCTGGAGCACGAGGGTGTAGTGGTAGGCGGTGCCGACCGTGGTGGTGGCGGTGGAGTCGGTGTAGATCGCGGCGGGGTTGTTGTGCTGGCCTTCGAGCCGGTGGGTGCCGAGGGCGGCGGCGACGTTGAGGGACAGGACAAAGTTATCGTAGCCGGTGAAAACGCCGGGGGCGGTCGCGCCGTCGATGATCTCGCCGGTGGCGGCACCGGCGCTGGTGGTGTTGGTGCGGCCGAAGTCGAAGAGGCGCTGGTAGGCCTTGGAGGAGAGCGGGGTGACCCAGGCCTCGAGGGTGATACTGGGCTGGGCGGAGATGAGGCCGTTGGGCAGGTCGAGGTAGGCGGAGATGGTGGCGGCGGTCTGGTTGCCATCGGTGGTGCCGGGCAGGCGGAGGGCGGTGCCGGTGAGGGCCGCGCCGTTGCCGCGCAGGGTGGCGACGAGGCCGCCGATGTCGTCGGTGAAAGTCAGGCCGGAGTCCACGGTGGAGTCGGCTTGTTGGGCAAAGATCCAGCGGTGATCGGGAGTCGGGGCGGGCTCGGGGGCGGGCGGAGTGACGAGGCTGTCGGGACCGGCGGTGAGGTTGGCGCTGATCTCGGCGGCGGTGAGGACGTGGTTGTAGAGGCGGACCTCGTCGAAGGAGGCGTTGGAGAGACTATCGCCGGAGAACTGGGAGCGGCCGATCCAGTTGTTGACGTCGTTGAGCTGGCTGAGCTGCCAAGGCACGTCCACGGTGCCGATCTGAATGCCGTCGCGATACCAAGTCTCGCGGGCACCGGCGGCGCCATAGGTGCCGACGGCGTTCTCAAAGGTGACGACGTAGTGGTAACGCTGGCCGGCGGTGGTGGCGAGGGTGGACTCGATGTAGTAGTTGCCGGTGCTGGGGGCGGTGTAGTTGAGGCGGCCGTAGAGGCGGTGGGTGTTGAGGCTGTTGTTGGCGCAGAGGGTGAGGGCGAACTCGTCGGAGGCGGTGGTCGTGCCCGAGGCGGTGGCGAGGCCGCCGGTCCACTCGCCGGTGGCGCCGAGGCCGTCGCCCGCGCCGGCCATGTTGCCGAAGTCGAAGAGGCGTTGCCAGGTTTTGACGGAGACGGGGGTGGCCCAGATCTCGACGGTGAGGTGGGTGCGGGAGGAGAGGAGGCCGTTGGGGAGGTCGAGGTAGGCGGAGATGGTGGCGGCGGTCTGGTTGCCGGTGGTGGTGCCGGGGAGGACGAGGGCGGAGCCGTTCAGGGTGGCGCCGTTGCCGCGCAGGGTGGCGACCACGCCGCCGACGGAATCGGTGAAGGTGGTGCCGGACGTGGCGGCGGAGGCGGCGTTGTTGAACGACCAGCGCTGGGTGAGCGAGGCCGAGGCGGGCAGGGCGGCGAGCAGGGCGAGCGCGGCGGAGAACACGAGGCGCGGGCCAAACCGGGAGGGGCGGGCAATCATGGGGCGGGTAAGGGTGTAGCCTAGCGGGCGGCGAGGGGTTCACAAACCTGCTTTCCCCGCCGCCGGACGATAAGACAAACAGTGAGGCGGATACGCGAGCGGCGATTGCCGGCGGGGTGGGGTGGCGGAGGCAGCTCAGTCGCGTGGGGATGTTTTCAGGCGGACATGGGTTTTTCTCCACTGCGGAAGGTGGGCGGAGAGCAGCGCGTGGAAAACGCGGCCGTGGTTGGGATGCCGCAAGTGGAGCAGTTCGTGGGCGATGACGTAGTCCTGCTCGCGGGGCGGACGGTCCAGCAGGTCGCGGGCGAAGCACACTCGGCCCCGTGTCGAGCACGAGGCCCATTTGCGGGTCATGCGCATGACCACGATCTGGCGCGGCTGGGCCTGGAGGCGGCGCGCCCACTGCGCGACCCGGTGGCGAAACTCCTCCATGGGCGTGAGCAGGACGCGCTTCATGATGAAGAGTCGGGCCGTGCGCGCATGACCTTGTCGGCCAGCGCGACCATTTTCACGCCGCTCACAATTTTGAGCAGCACTTTGTAGATATCCGCCTTGAGCTGGCGGAGTTCGTCGGCGTTGGAGTTTGCATTCGGGAAACGGCGGTAGGCGTCCTCGATCTCCACCGCGAGAGCGCGGGCCTTGGCTTCGTCGTAGCCTTCACGCTTCAGTTCCCAGAATACGCCGAAGGCTCCTGCCTCCAAGCCGCTTGCCTGGCGGGCACGTTCTGCTTCGAGGCGTTCGCCCATGAGGGCTTCGAGCTGTTCCAGCGCCTGCTGGGTCGATGCCTGGCGCTCGTCGAGCGCCTCCATCACGCCCGCCGCGCGCTCGGCGATGGAGATAAGGTGCGGCTCGGACGTTTCGCTTTCGTCCGACTGCAGGCTGCGGACGAGGTTGATGACTTTTTCCTCGTCCGGGCCTTTGCGCACGCGCAGGGCGGCGAGCGCGGCCTCGTCGAACTCGACGGTTTTGGTCAGGCGGTCGAGGCCGTGGGCGACGGCGTTTTTTTGGACGAGCGCCGCGGTCTTGTTGGCCAGTTCGCCGACGAAACTCGTGGTCCGGCCGTAGGCGGCCTGCATCAT
>JBEGTN010000344.1:0-4688 GCA_041179405.1 Verrucomicrobiota bacterium | reverse complement strand
GCGGGAAAAACCTCGAGGGAGAGATCGTCGGGAGTTTCGGATGTGAGCCGCAGATTGTCTTTATCGACCACGAGTCCGGCGCGGGTGAGGAGGACGCGTTCGCGGTCGTGCCAAGTGTCCTTGTAGAGGGCGAGGCTGTCGGCGGTATCGAGTAACACGACACGAACTTCGGCACCGTCTGGCGCGGGCACGGTGAGGGCGACGGAGCGGGCGGGCGTGGCGGAGACAGCGGGTTGACCGTTGAAGGCGAACTCGGCAGGCACGCCGGGAGTGGCGGCGAAGAAGACGGTGCGGACCTTGCCCTCGTCGATGCGGCAGAGGAGCTGGGCGGTGGCGTGGTCGAGGCGCACGCCGGGTGCGAGGTCGAGACCGAAGGGCCAGATGAAGGCGGAGTCGGCCGGCACGGTGATCGGGGAGGAGGGGAACTCGACGCGGCGGTCGCTGGGCAGAGCGAGGGTGAAGCGGACGCCTTGCTTGGCGGGGAGGTGGCGCAGGCGTTCGTAGTTGTTTACAAATACAAAGCCGGAGCGGCCGTCGGAGCGCACGGACCAACGGAGCGTGGTGACATCGTCGAGCGAGGTCGGGCGCTCGGCGGGAAAGGTCGCGGGCATGCCGGCGAGCAGGGAGCCGTAGTCGCGGACGAAAAGGTGGAGACGGCGGAGGCGGTGGTAGTGCGGACGGAGCTGGCCCGCGGCGCCGAGGGGGGCCTGAAAGTCGTAGTTTTTCTCCGGCAGATCGTTCCAGTATTTCGTGGCCTGGGACTCCTGCATGGAGGTGAGGCCGACGGGGTTGATGCCGCCGTGATACATGTAGTAGCCGGGTAGATTGCCGCCGTCGCCGAGCTTGGTGAGCACGACGGACTCGATATCGCGCGGGTCGATGCGGATGCGCCGGTGGTAGCTGCTCATCATGCCGCCGCCGAGCTCGCAGGTGAGGAAGGGGTAGCGCTCGGTGCCGGGGGTGTCGGCGGCCTCGCGTTTACCGAGCAGATCGGTGGCGATGCCGGCGTCGGTGCGGAGCGGGGAAAAGCGAAAGCCGGCGGGGTAAAAGCCCGGCATGGCGGTGAGTTCACGATCCCAAAAGCCCTCGGGGTAGGCACCGTAGAGCGGGAGCAGTTCGCCGAAGGGCATGGGCGTGGTGAGATCGGGCCAGCCGGTGCGGGTGTAGAGCGGGGCGTCGAGGCCGACCTCGACCGCGAGGCGCTTGAGGGTGAGCAGGTGCTCGGCGGGGCCGGAATACTCGTTCTCAATCTGGAAGGCGACGACCGGGCCACCCTGTTTCCAAAGCAGACCGTCGAGCTGCGCGGCGATGGCGGCGAAGTGGCGTCGGGCAACGGCGAGGTAGGCGGGGGCGTCGGTGCGGGCGGCGAGGTGATGGTTGACGACCCAGTCGGGCAGGCCGCCGTTGCGCACTTCGCCGTGACACCACGGGCCGATGCGCACGACGACTTTGAGGCCCACCTCGCCAGCGAGGGCGACGAACCGGCGCAGGTCGCGGTCGCCGGACCAGTCGTGCACGCCTTCGACTTCCTCGTGGTGAATCCAGAAAACGTAGGTGGAGACGCAGTCGATGCCGCCAGCCTTCATTTTGAGGAGTTCCTCGCGCCACGCGGCGGCGGGGAAACGGGTGTAGTGGAACTCACCCATGACCGGCATCCAGCGCGCGCCGTCTAGGCGCAGACTGAGAGGGTCCACGCCGATGCAGGTGCCGGCGGGGTTTTGCGCGGTGCCTAGATTATAGACCTCGGCGGGAGGGACGGGAGGAAGCGGGATGGCGAGGAAGGACATGGGTGTTACGAGAGGGAAAAAGTTTAAGGGTGAATAAATTCTCTACATCATTTCCAGCACGAGGAGATTCCAATTCATAAAGCCTTTGTGGCTGATCGCCGCGCCCGTATCCGGGTTGTAGTATTCGTTTAACGAGCCGTTTTTATCCAAGTCGGCGGCCAGCATGCGAATCGTCTTGTCGGCCAGTTCGGTCGCCTCGGTCGTGAAGCCGGAATCCTTGAGTCCCTTCCATACAAAATAATTCGCGATGATCCAGACCGGGCCAAGCCAGTTACTGGGATTCGCTTTACTGTATTCCAGCGAATACATGGACTCTTTGGATGAGAGCGAGCGAACTCCTCCAAGGCTACGAAAGCGATCATCCGCCAGGTAATTTTTTAGCACCAGCGCCTTCGCCTGATTGGGGGTCGCCAGGCCGCACCAAAGTGGGAGGAAACCGGTGAAGGTCTGGATGCGCAAGGGTAGGCACTGCCACGACATATCCATGCCCGGCTTGACGGTGGGAATCAGCTGCCGGCGGCGATCCACGCACTGCACGTCGACGGTGTAGTAAAATTGATCACGAGGGTCCCAGCAGTATTTCTGAATCTGCTCCCCCAGCGTGCGGACTTGGGCACTGAGGCGCTCTTGGTCCTCGGGGCGCTGCAGTCGACCGGCCAGTTCCGCCGCCGCCTTTAGATCTTCGTAGAAGAGGCAATTGAGCAGCAGGTTTGCCGAGGAGAAATCGGGGCGGCCGAAGGTGGTCGGGTCATTGTCGTTTCCAATAGCGACATCGTTGCCCCACACAAACAGGCCGGTCGAACTTTGATTGGTGGATGACCACGATGCGTAAAAGCGCAGGAGTTTATCGAAGTGGGGGGCCAGCCATTCGGCAGAACCTATTTCGTCGGAGATCAAGCGAGCCATTTGGCCAAAAACGGGCTTGGCTTGGTTTTGTGCTTTGGGCCGGTCAGTTTTCAAGACGCCCAAGGGGTCCGCATTTTTCACGGTAAGGACCATGGGGATACGACCTTCGTCCGACTGGTGATCGAGAAAAACCAGCAAGCTGCCGATGGCGTGTTCCCCTACTTTGCTCCGAAACGCGGAATCCTTGGAGATGGCGGCGAAGCGGAAGAGGCTGCGCATGGTCCAATAAGTGTCCCAGTCCCAAAGGGTGGTGGAGTAGGCCTTGCCGGGCAGGCTGCAGGCGATGTTCGCATGCGCGAGTGTGCCGTCGGCGGGCCGCAGGAGCTGCGGCACGGTTTTGCCGAAGTAGTCCAGAAGTTGGTCGGTCGCTTTTTTTCGGTCGCCGGAAGACCACAAGAGATCGGAATTCGGCGCGCTGGCAGGGGCGGCAAACAGGTCTGCGTCTCGTTGAGCGAGTGATGCCGCGCTAAGCAGAGCTAGTCCGCCAAGGAATTTGCGGCGCGAGGGGTTGGCAGTAGTGAGCATCGGGGTGGTTTTGTCGTTAATTTTTTGAACCTCGGAAGGCAGGGGCGCCGGGCTAATTCGAGACGTTAAACGAGTAGCTACCTGAGACGATTTCGAAAACCGCCGAACCGCTTTCCATCCGTAGGAACGTCACTCCCTGCGCGTTGGCTGCCTTCCTTTCGCCCTCGGTCACCGACGCCGTATCGGCGGTCGGCACATAGACCGTCCCTGTCGCATTGACCGGAATGGTCACGTGCAGTGAAAACGCGGACTCGTCCCTCTCCCAGGCAACGGCAATTTTTCCGCGCACGGAATCATACGATGGGGTCAGGGCGGCGGAGAGATTTGCGGCGAGCAGCATACCGAGAAAAAGAGGGAACCTAATGTTCATCGTAGCGGGATACTTTGCCCAAATACCGCTCATCTTGGAATCGACGTTTCGACATTTGGCATACATAAAACGCCAGACAAAGAATAACCGCATAGATTAATTAAGCTACAATTGGCTTCGCTGTATTCGCCAGTAATATGAAAATCGTCACAAATTCAGATGATTAATTATTTTCGCTACCTGCCGCCTTCAGCGCATGAGGACGTTTGGGGCGGAAGCGTGACCGGACTTGGCTATACTGGGAGCGGCCCGGACACTCGAATCCAGCCTGCATCTCATCCCCATGACCACTTTTTCGATTGGAAACGCGGGCGGGTGTTGAATGCGTTTCAATTTCTGCTGATCAGCGAAGGCACGGGGCGCTTCCAATCGGAGCGTTCGGGAAGCCCGATTCCGATCCGGAGCGGTCAGGCATTTGTCCTTTTTCCCGGCGTCTGGCACCGCTACGAGTCTGTCACCGAAGGCGGCTGGACGGAGCACTGGATCGAATGTCGCGGACGAGCTTACGACACCGCGTTGACTTGCGGCCTGCTCGATCCTGCCCGGCCGGTCATCGATCTCGCCGAGACCGCTCCTTTGCTGGAGGTGTTTGCCCGTTGTCATGAATGGGCACGAAGCGATGCGCCCGGCGGTCCCGAGATACTCGCTTCGCTCGGCGTTCATGTGCTCGGAGTTCTAGTGCATGCCGCGTCCACTCGTGAAGGTCTGCAACAGACGCTGGAGCGTAAACTGGAAAAAGCGCGCCGGCTTATTGTCGAGCGCTGCGACCGGCCGCTCGATCTGCCCGGTCTCGCGAAAGAAATCGGGCTGGGTCACTCGCATTTCCGCCAGTCTTTTGCGCGCTTCGGCGGGCTGGGGGCGTGCGCCTTTCACAACCAGGCGCGTATGAGGCGAGCCTGCGATCTGCTGGCCAACTCAGACCTCCCGGTGAAGGAAATCGCCGACCGCCTCGGTTTCTCGTCGGCCTTCCATTTTTCAACCAGTTTCAAAAACGAACACGTCCTCGCACCCAGCCGATGGAGGGACAAGCGACGGGCTCCGGATAGCGCGATGCGCCAAGTTTAAGGGTGGAAGTTTAAGTGGCAGCAGGCAAATCAGGC
>JBEGTN010000343.1:0-2955 GCA_041179405.1 Verrucomicrobiota bacterium | reverse complement strand
GCATCAAGGATGTCGCTGGCTGGCCGATGAAGACCGCCCTGCGCGAGGTCGCCGCCGCCCTCGACGGCACCACCGCCGACTTCCGCCTCACGCCCTCGCAAAACGTCACCATCTCCGGCCTTAGCACCGCGCAGAAGGCCGTCATCGACGCCATCCTCGTTAAACACGGCCTCGACAAGGAGCACGTCGGCTCCGGCCTGCGCCTCAACGCGCTCTCCTGCGTCGCGCTGCCCACCTGCGGCCTCGCCCTCGCCGAGAGCGAGCGCGCCCTGCCCGGCCTCCTGGAAAAGTTCGAGACCGTGCTCGAGGAAGCCGGCCTGCGCGACGACGCCATCAGCCTGCGCGTGACGGGTTGCCCCAACGGCTGCGCCCGCCCCTACCTCGCCGAGATCGGCTTCGTCGGCAAAGCGCCCGGCAAATACGCCCTCTACCTCGGCGCCGCCTACAACGGCACGCGCCTCAACCGCCTCGTCTCCCCCAGCATCACGATCGACGATGCCGTGAAACTCCTCGAACCCGTGATCAAGCGCTACGCCAAAGAGCGCAACACCGGCGAAGGTTTCGGTGACTTCTGCGAGCGCGTGATTCTGCCCTCCGACGCGACCTTCCACGTCGTCGGCACCGGCGGCCTCGTGCCGCCGAAGGCGCCGGCCGCAGCCGCCGCCCCCGCCGCCTGAGCCTGCCCGTTGCAGGGGCGCAGCTTGCCTGCGACCGTTTCAACTTATCGCGAAAGGCCGCTCACTCGGGCAGGAGCGGGATGATCTGGCCTGCGATACCAGCCAACGAATGCGAGTGGCCGGCGGAGAAACGGTGGATGTGCGCCGGGTTCACGCCGCGCTCGGCCCACGCGTCGTCGGTTTGGGCATAACGGTCGTGCGTGTTGCGCAAGAGCACGACCGGGCAGGCCGGAGCCGAGGTGAATCGCTGCCCTCCGAGTTCGCGACGAAACGCCATGGCCTGCGGGTCCGGCGGCGGGGCGGCGACTCCTCGGCGTCGCCATTCGCGCCGTATCAGCGAGCCGATGTGGCGATAGGGTGCGGGGTCGTTCGCCACCCAGTGCCGCCAGAGCGCGCGGTAGGCGTAGAAGAGCCCCGGCCAGCGACCGGGCGGACGCAGTCGGGCGCGTTCCTCGGGCAGCCAGGGATCGCATAACACCAGCGCAAGGTCGGTGATGCCGCGCGCTTCCAGGGCGTGGGCCGTTTGCCAGGCGAGCACCGCGCCCACGCAGTGGCCAAAAAGGACGATGCGGCGACCGGCGTAGGTCTCGGCCAGAAGTTCGGTCGCCTCGGCGACGAGCGCGGACAACATGGGCTCGCCGTCGGTGAAGGTTTCAAAGCCGGGCCGGGCAAACCACTCCACCGGACGCCGGCCGGAGAGGTGCCGGGCAAAGTCCTGATAATCTCGGAGCACGCCGTCGTCGCCCTCGCCGCCGGGGAAAATGATCAGCGGCGCGCCGGATGCAGGCGCGGGTCCGGCGAGAGACAGGAGGCGCACGCGGTGGACTGGGTGCTTGCCGGGGGTGGCTTTGTCTGGCCGGTCGAGCCAGCAGGCGAGGGCGCGCAGTGTCGGGTTTTGGGCGAAGAGGCCGAGGGGGATTTTTCGGGCGAAGGCTTTTTCGACGGCAACCAGCCAGACGGTGCCGAGCAGGGAATCCCCGCCGACCGCGAAAAAGTTTTCCTCCGGGCCGGGCACGGCCAGTGGCAGGTGGGCAGTCCAGACGGCGAGCAGCCGCGTTTCGGTGGGTGTGGCGGCTTGCCCGAGCGAAACGGGAGTAGGGAGTTCGAGCCGGTGGGAATCGACCTTGCCCGAGTGGGTGAGCGGGAGGGCGGGCAGGTGTTGCCACAAGCCCGGCACGGCGGGCGGAGGCAGGTGGCGGGCGGCGAAGTCCCGCAGTCCGGGCAGGTCGAGTTCCGCCGCTCCCGCCACCCAGGCGGCGAGCACGGCGTGGCTTTCCGTGGGGCGGCGCACTTCTACGTGGGCGTCAGTCACACAGGGGAAGCGGCGCAGGCAGGCGACGATCTCCTGCGGCTCGATGCGCATGCCCCGGAGCTTGGTCTGGTGGTCGCGCCGACCGAGGAAGCAGAGCTGCCCGTCCTCCGTCCAGCGCACGCGGTCTCCGGTGCGGTAGAGCCGCTCACCGGGCCGGCTGGGATCGGGGCGAAACGCCTCCGACGGCGCGACCCGGCCGGCGGCAAGGTAGCCCCGGGCGACGCCCGCTCCGGCGATCCAGAGTTCGCCGGGCCAGCCGCGTGGCGTGAGTTGACCCCAGGGGCAGACGACCCGGACGAGGGTGCCGGTGATGGGGCGGCCGATGATGCGGCCCGTTGCTTCGGAGCGCGTGTCGGCGGGGGCGGCGTCGCCCTCGCGGTCGAGGAGTATCCGCGAGGTGGCATACACGGTGGTCTCGGTCGGGCCGTAGAGATTCAACACCCGGCGCAGGCGGGGCAGTTGCTCCAGCTTGGTCAACAGCGCCTCGGGGATGATCTCCGCGCCCAGGCTCAGCAGCCGCAAGGACGGCGGCAGGTGGCCGGTCGCGACCAGCGAACTCAGTTGGCTGGGCGAGGCTCCCAGCGCGGTGAAGCGCGGGAAAAACGGCGAGGACGGCAGCGCCCCGAGATCGGGCAGGGCCACCAGCGTGCCGCCGTGGGCGAGGGCGACGAAGATTTGCGAGATGCAGGAGTCGAAGGCGGGTGAACCGACCCACGGCATACAGGCGGCGTCTTCCGCGCGCACGAGGTGGCGGGTGGCGTGGCGGACGAGGTTGACGGCCTGCCGGTGCTCGATCCCGACCAGCTTGGGCTCGCCGGTGCTGCCCGAGGTGAAGATGCCGTAGGCCAGGTCTGCGGGCCGCGAGGCTGTGGCGGGCGGCGGGGCCGCGTCCGTGGGTGTCGGATCGTCGGTTTCGGGATCAAGCACGAGACCCGTCGCGCCCTCGGCCGCGAGCGCGGCGGCGAG
>JBEGTN010000342.1:0-4186 GCA_041179405.1 Verrucomicrobiota bacterium | reverse complement strand
GATAGATGTTCGACTCGGGCATCAGCGCCTTGGCGCTCCCGAGCAGAAGCGCGAGTCCGTCCGCGTCGGCGCTGTTCGTCCAGCTGACCAAGCCGAGCAACTCCGGCCCCAGGTCGGTCTGATCGTTGTCCTTGAAGCGACTCAACAGCGCCACGATCTCGGCTTGTTTCGCCGCGATGGGATCGAGGGTTCCGTCGCTCGCGGCGGACGTCGGGCCGCTCGGGCGGGTGTTCCCGTTGCGGCTGTCGAAGCGTATCCGGGAATTCGCCCCGCCGACTCCACTCCGTGTCGGACTCGCACCTGCGCTGGCGAACCGACCGGTCGTCGGTGCCGTGGCGCGTCCGAGGGCGAAGGCCGCCAGTGCGCTGAGAAGGCAGGCGAGAAAGACTCGGCCGGTGGTCTTGCGGCTGGGTGCGGCTGGCGCGAGGGCGTGATCGTCGCCTCGGTCTGCACCGGGCGAGTGGGAATCGAAGGCGGGGCGACGCATGATGGAGGCGATCGAGAAGAGGACGACTCCGAGCTAAGAAAAAGCGCGGCGGGGAGTCGCTACAAATACCGCGCCGGGCTGGCGTATTTTCAGGAAACGCCATAGGAATTGAGGTAATATGAGCTATTCGACCCTCGTCCCCGCCGACTTTGCCCGCCTGCTCTCCGTCACCCCGGGGCTCACCCTGATTGATGTGCGTTCGCCCGCCGAGTTTGCCGAGGTTCACGCCACGTCCGCGCAAAACCTGCCCTTGGTCGATCTTTCCCCGGCCGCGCTTTCCGCGCTCGGGCATGGCGACGTTTCGGCTCCGGTTTACCTGCTTTGCCAATCCGGTAAGCGCGCCTGCGCGGCGGCGGACAAACTCTCCGCCGCCGGCTACAAACAGCCCGTCGTGATCGCCGGCGGCACCGAAGCCTGGCTTGCCGCTGGTCTGCCTGTCGCGCGCGGCGAGGGCGGAGGTATCAGCCTCGAACGGCAGGTGCGCATCGTCGCGGGATCGCTGGTGCTCGCGGGCGTGTTGCTTTCGCGCTTCGCCAACCCCGGCTTTATCTGGCTTTCGGGTTTCGTCGGCGCAGGGCTGGCTTTCGCCGGGCTCACCGATTTTTGCGGCATGGGGCTCTTGCTCGCCAAGGCGCCCTGGAATCGCCGCTGAGCACCGCCCCCGCTGGCCGTCGGGTCATTTCAAGGCGAGCACCACCGCGCCGGCTGCGATCAGGGTGCCGCCGAGCAGGGTTTTGAAACTCGGTGTCTCGCCCAAAAACACCGCCGCGAACACCAACACGAATACCACGCTTAGCTTGTCAATCGGCGCGACCTTCGAGGCTTCGCCGAGCTGCAAGGCGCGAAAATAACAGAGCCACGAAAGGCCCGTCGCGATGCCGGACAACACAAGAAACAACCAGGTGCGGCGGGAGAATTCGCGCATCGCCCCGACCGGCCCGGTCGCCAAGGCCACGCCCCAGGCGAAGACCAGCACCACGGTGGTGCGCACCGCCGTGGCGAGGTTGGCATCGACACCTTTCACGCCGACCTTGGCAAGGATGGCGGTAATGCCGGCAAACAACGCGGCGAGGAGCGACCAGACGAGCCAGTTCATGGGCGGAGCCTGTCAGGAATTATGATGTTTCTGCAACCCATGTCGCTGCGCGGCGTAGATGCCCGCGTGGCCGCTGAAGTAATAACTGAAAAAACACGCCACCGCGAAAAGCGGCGCGTGCGCCGAGCCGAACAGCTCGATCCCCATGAGCGTGCAGGCCAGCGGCGTGTTGCTCGCTCCCGCGAAGACCGCGATGAAGCCCAGCCCCGCGCCCAGATCCACCGGCAGGCCGAGCGGCCCCGCGAGGGTGTTTCCCAACGCCCCGCCGATGAAGAAAAGCGGAGTGACTTCGCCGCCCTTGAAGCCGAATCCGAGCGTGATCGCGGTAAAAACCAGTTTCCAAAACCAGCTCCACGTTTCTGCACCGCCCGTCGAAAACACCGACACCAAGGTCACGTCGCCGGCGTTCGGGCTCCAGCTGCCGAGGCCGAGAAACTCCCGCGTCCCAAGCGCGTAGGTGAGGCCGATGATGAGCGCCCCGCCGAGCACGGGCCGGAGCCAGAAGGTTTTGACGAAGCGTTTGCTTGCCGCGCTTACGCCGTGGGTGGCGAAGGCGAAAAACCGCGCGCACACCCCGCACGCTGCGCCCGCCAGCGCCGCCTTGCCCAATGCGGATATATCCAAGTGGCCGAGGGTGAAGCCACTCGCGGGCAGTTCCGCCGCGATCTGGTAAACCGCATGGTGGATGCCCCACGCGGCGCAGGTGATGTCGCCGACGAAAGCGGCCAGCAAACACGGGATCACCAGCTCGTAGCGGATGCGCCCGACTGTCAGCACCTCCAGCGCGAAGATCGCGCCTGCGAGCGGCGTGCCGAAGACCGACCCGAAGCCCGCCGCCACGCCCGCCATTAATAACAGGCTGCGGTGCTCCGCCGAGATGCGGCAGACGCGGGCAAAGGCGCTCGCGAGCCCGCCCCCCATCTGCACCGCCGTGCCTTCGCGCCCTGCCGAGCCGCCAAAGAGATGGGTGATGAGCGTCGCGCCTAGCACCAGCGGCGTGATGCGCGCGGGCACGCCGCCTCCTGGTTGGTGGATCTCGTCGATGAGCAGATTCGTGCCGCGCTCGGCGTTTTTACCCAGGAGATGGTAGCTCCACGCGATGCCGACGCCGGCTACGGGCAGGAGCCACAGGAGCCACGGCTGCTCGAAGCGCGTCTGCGTCACCCGATCCAGCGACCAGAGGAAGAGCGCACTCGCCGACCCCGCAAGCATTCCTACCGGCATGACGAGCAACAACCATAGCCCCAGCTGTCTCAGCGCGGCAATGGATGTGCGAAGGGCGGGGGGCGATGTCATGGGCTGAAAAAGTGCTAATGAAATACCGGAGCGTGGCACATACATTCTTCTATGCGCCACGGCCGCCTCAATGCGCGATGTTGATAACCTTGTTGCCGTGCGCCCCTCTCGCTCCGTAGCTCTGCTGCATGCTGCCTACCCAACAGGGTTCTATCCGACTTTTCCGCCTCCTTGGCATCCAGGTGTATTTGCACTGGTCCTGGTTCTTTGTCGCGTTTTACACCGTGTCCACCCGCACTCGTGAATACGATTCGCCGGTCTGGAATGTGGTCGAGTATCTCTCCCTGTTTTTGATCGTGCTTATGCACGAATACGGGCACTCGCTCGCCTGTCGATCGACGGGCGGACAAGCCGATCAAATCGTGCTATGGCCGCTTGGTGGCGTGGCCTATGTTGCTCCGCCTCAGCGGCCGGGCGCCCAGCTTTGGAGCATCGCCGCCGGACCCTTGGTCAATGTGGTGCTGGCGCCGGTTTTGTATCTTTTGCTTCGTGTCGTGGTTGGCCGGGGTTTGCATGAAACCTATCCTGACGCGGTAAAATGTCTGGATATGGTGCAGACCATCAATCTTTACCTGCTCATCTTTAATTTGTTGCCGGTATATCCTCTGGATGGCGGGCAAATCTTTCGCTCGATCCTGTGGTATTTTACAGGCCCTGCCAACAGTCTGATTATCGCCACCGTGGTCGGGTTTTTGGGCGGTGGTGCGCTGCTCGCATTCGCATTGTATAATGGCATCATGTGGACGGCGGTGCTTGCGGGATTTCTTCTTTTTAATTGCTGGAAATCGTTCGTTTTCGCCCGCCAATTGCGTGCCCACTTGAACAACATTCCGCCGCCTGCCGCGCCCGCGAATTCGACGATCTCGGATTCCTAACTCGCGTTGTAGTTTATAGGAGCCGAGGATGGCTCCGTGATCGCTTCCGTTGCCTTCCGGAATTTCAAAGCGCTGCGCTCCGCCCAGCTTGGGCTCGCGCCGTTCAATCTCATTATCGGCCCCAACGGCTCGGGCAAAACCAGCCTCATCCAAGCCCTGCTCCGCCTCCGGACCCTTGCCCGACTGCCCTTGCGAGATCCTGTGCCCGAGGGCGAGCGCCTGCCCGAGGCCGCCGAGATCAGTTTTCGCTTCAACCCGCCGTATGACGGCCTCGAGGCCGTGCTCGCCTGCGTGGACGAGACGACTTGCGACCTCCTGCAATTGACTCCATTACCGAGCGGCGAGGGCGTCGATGACTGGCCGGGGCTGCGCACCCGCCTGCTGACGCTTCGCAGCTACGTGCTCGATCATCTTGCCATTGCCGCCACCGGC
>JBEGTN010000341.1:0-5229 GCA_041179405.1 Verrucomicrobiota bacterium | reverse complement strand
AAATTGCCACGGCTGGATTACTAAGGGTGGAGTCGGTGCCGGATTTGAGCAAACGCGACCGTTTCATAATCGCTTGGCGCTAGCGCATTTTAAGAAATGTCATAGCCGTTCAGAGGTAGGGCGTGACCGCTGGGCGCGCCGCGTTGGCGTGGTGAATACCTGAGAGGCACGGTGGCGGTCCCAGCGGTCCCGCCCTACCTTTCAAGCCGTCATTTTGGCTACAGTTTTATTTGAAATGCTCTAAGAGCAGGAGTTGGTGCCGCGTGGCCCTGAGGCTTCGGGTAAATATGACGCCTGTTTTTCATGGCCAAAGGCGGCATGTCCTTTGCAGTGTCCCACCGGATGTCGCAGAACTTTGCCCGTTCGGTCTTCGCTTTTACCGCGCTTTTCTTCGCGGTGTTTTTTATTTGGCCTATTTTCCAAATTCTCAAGGGCGGCTTCATCGATGCTGATGGCTACTTCACCCTGCGAACATTCGCGGCCATTTTATCGGATCCGCTCTATCTTGGCGGTTTGTTAAACTCCATGCTGTTGGCGTGCGCCATCACCGGCATAAGCTTCGTCATCGGGCTGCCGCTAGCCTACATAACCGATCGCTACCGGTTCCCCGGTAAAACCGCCCTCGCATCAGTGGTGCTAGTGCCGATGATCCTGCCGCCCTTTGTCGGTGCGATCGGCATTAAACAAATCTTTGGTCAATACGGCGCGCTCAACGCCCTGATTATCAATTGCGGAATTCGCCCCGAGGGCTGGACCTTCGACTGGTTTGCCGTCGCACCCTTTTGGGGTGTCGCCGCCGTCACCGCGCTTTCGCTTTACCCGATCGTCTATCTGAACTGCGCCGCCGCACTCGCCAATGTGGACCCTGCGATGGAGGAGGCGGCGCAAAATCTAGGTTGCACCGGGTTTCGCCGTTTCCGGCGCGTCACCCTGCCGCTCATCAAGCCGGGACTCTTCGCCGGCGGCACCATCGTCTTTATCGCAGGCTTTACCGAGCTCGGTGTGCCGCTGATTTTCGACTACTCGCGAACGACCTCGGTGCAGATTTTTTACGGACTAAAGGATATAGGAGCGAACCCGGCGCCTTATGCTTTGGTCACGCTGATGTTGCTCAGCACGACCGGGCTCTACGCCCTCGGAAAGGGCCTTTTTGGCAGACAAAACTATGCGATGATGGCCAAGGCCTCATCGACCGGCGGACCGCGCGCCTTGCCCCTCGTGCCGGCTTTGCTCTGCACGGCCGCCTTTGGAATAGTGACGGCGTTGGCGGTGCTTCCGCATATTGGGGTGATTTTGACTGCCTTCGCGACCGACTGGTATGCCAGAGTGTTGCCAAGCGGTTACACGCTCCAAAATTTCGAACTCGCGCTCGGCAATCCGCTCACCGTCTCAGCCATCGGCAACAGCCTCAAATTCGCTACTGCCTCGACGTTGGTAGACCTAGTGCTCGGCATCGCCATCGCCTATGTAATTGTCCGCTCAAAGCTACGCTACCGTGGCGTGCTGGACGTTTTGGCGATGCTGCCCCTTGCCGTGCCCGGTCTCGTCGTCGCTTTCGGCTATCTCTCCATGAGCCAGGAAGGGAAAGCCTTCGCGTTCATAAATCCTGTCGAAAACCCTACAATCCTCCTGATCATCGCCTACTCGGTGCGTCGGTTACCCTATGTGGTGAGGTCGGCGGTCGCCGGGTTTCAACAAACGAGCGAAACACTGGAAGAAGCCGCGCAAAATCTTGGCTGCCCGCCATTGCGAGCCCTTTACAAAATCACCCTGCCACTGATAGCCGCTAACCTTATCGCTGGCGGCTTGCTCGCGTTTGCCTTCGCCATGTTGGAAGTCTCCGACTCCCTTATATTGGCGCAAAAGCAGGTATTTTATCCTATCACAAAGGCCATTCTCGAACTTTTCCAGATGCTGGGGGATGGGCAGTTTATCGCCAGTGCATTAGGGGTGTGGGCGATGGTGTTCCTTGGTATTTGCATCGTCGGACTAAGCTTGGTGTTAGGTAAAAAACTCGGGGCCATTTTCCGTGTCTGAAGCTACCGCGTAAATAGTTTTAACTAGCAATCGGTTGGGCTACTTTTTTGCTGAAGTAGTCTGGGAACGACTGCATGCCGACCTCGGCTGAAGCGGTGATCGTTCGGTAGCCGCGCGGCACTCGGTCTGGTTTGGGATCAAACAAGATATGCAATGAGTCCGGCCGTGTAAACTCAGTCAGCCCAGCCGCCGGATAAACCTGCAACGAAGTGCCGTTCACGAGAACAACGCCGGCCGAGACGACCGCCCGTTGGGCGAGGAGTAGGTTTGGAACCGCTTCGCCAAACCATACAATATCGGGCCGAAACTGAACGCCGAGCGGGCTGCAATCGCCCAGCTTTATGGGGTCGTAGCCGATGTGTTTTGGTCACCTTTCGTCACGGGTGCTGGCACCTCCGTCAATTGTCCGTGTAGATGCAAAAACGCTCCGCGATCCGGCGCGTTCGTGAAGATCGTCCCCATTTTACGACACCACCACGATCTCGTGCTTCTCCTGCCAGGCGGCAAAGGCGAGATGCGCCGCCTTTGGTCCCTGTTCTATGGAGGTTGACCGCTGCCTTGCTTGCGGAGTGCATGGGGCTATGCGCCTGCCCTTGCCCCGTGTTCTGGCTCTGAGTTTTTGTGTGTCCGCTGGTTCCTTGTCGTCGCTGATCGCGGCGGAGGCCGAGGCGTCCCGTCCCATCCCCGCTTTTCCGGGGGCCGAGGGCTTTGGCGCGAGCGCGTCGGGCGGACGAGGCGGCGCGGTTTACCACGTGACCACGCTCGATGATGCCGGTCCGGGCTCGTTTCGCGATGCGGTGAGCCAGCCGGATCGCACCGTGGTCTTCGACGTGGGCGGCGTCATCACGCTCAAGGCCAATGTGTCGGCGGCGAATAATCTTACCATCGCCGGGCAAACCGCGCCGGGCGAGGGCATCTGTCTCTTCGGCGGGAGTCTTTCGTTGAGCGAACGGTCCAACATCATCGTCCGCTACCTGCGCGTGCGCGGCGGCATGGTGAGCGACCGGGGAAAGAAGCCGCTCGGCATGAGCAAGGCCGAGCGCGTGATCATTGACCACTGTTCCGTCGAGTGGGGGCGTTGGGATAATCTAGGCATCACGGTCGGCAGCAAAGCCATCACGGTGCAGCACTGCCTGATGGCGGAGGCCATCCATCCCCAGAGCTTCGGCGCGTTGATCGACAGCGTGGAAAACATCTCCCTCAGCCATAATCTCTGGATGAGCAACGAAAGCCGCAATCCGAAGGCCAAGGGCACGGTCGAATACATCAACAACGTGGTCTATAACTGGGGCGGCACGGGGTTGTGCGGCGGGCACTCCGGCGCGGTGCATCTGCTCGATGTGATCGGCAACACTTTCATCAAGGGACCTTCCTCGAACGATAATTTCGCCGGCCAGTTCACCGCCACGGATCATGTTTACCAACGCGACAACGTCGTAGACCTCGACCGCGACGGAAAGCTCGGCGGGCACGTCGTCGCCAACGCGGACTTCTACGAGGCCAAGCCCATGAAGGGCTCGGAGAAATACGCCCTGCCGACCTTCCTGGAGGCGGCCTCGATGCACGCGGAGATTCCCGTGACGGTGCAGCCCGCCGCCGATGCCTACGCCACGGTGGTTGCCGGGGCGGGTTGCTCGCTGCGACGCGACGCGGTGGATCGCCGCCTGATCGAAGAACTCACCTCACTCGGGACCAAGGGGGCCTGCTTGCCGCACACCGATGATCGCGGCGAGGCCCTCGTCGGCGGCCAAGGCGAAGTCGTGGGCGGCACGGCACCGCTCGACACCGACCGTGACGGGATGTCCGACGCCTGGGAAACGGCGCACAAGCTCGATTCCAAAGACCCGGCTGACGGCGCGCGGATTACCAAATCCGGCTACTCCGAGCTGGAGCTTTATCTCAACAGTCTGACGCAGCCTGAGGCGAAGACGTCGACGACGAAATCGCGCGCGTCCGGACTCGATGCTGCAGCGAAGTCCAAGCGGAGCAAGGCATAGGAGTAGGGGGCACTCCGGCGCAGGGGCGCACCTCGCGTGCGACCGGATTTGGTGTAGGGCTGTTCGCTTGCGAATACCGGGTTTGGTGGTCGTGTGCCGGTGAGACCTTTCGCGGTCGCAGTCAAGCTGCGCCCCTACCGGCTGGAACGATCCACTCGGACTCGGCGGACACGCTGGTTGAATGCGCTTAAACGCGGACGCGGCCTAATAGCCGAGGCCGTGTCCGAAGGGGTAGAGCGGGTGCTCGATGCCGGCTGGTTTGTGGCCGAGGGGGAGTTGGTCCATCGAGCGCGGCCAGGTGAAGGAGAGTTTGCCGGTCGGCGGCACGATGCCGTAGAGCACGTCGATGACGCCTTCGCCTTCCGTGCCGGGCAACCAGGCGGCGAGGATCGCATCGGCCTGGTCGGCCACGGCACCGAGGATGAGCGGGCGGCCGGAGAGCACGATGACGAGCACGGGCACGCCGGTGGCATGGGCGGCGGCGACGGCGGCGGTGTCTTCGGCGGAGAGGCCCAAATTATCGCGGTCACCGCGCCCCTCGGCGTAGGCAGTCTCGCCGACGACCACGATGGAGACATCCGCGCCACGGGCGTCGGCGGGGTCGGCGGAGGTGGTGATCGTGGTGGCGGGGCCGGCAGCCTGGCGCAAGGCGGCGAGCAGGGTGGTGCCGCCGGGCGTCACCGGGCCGCTGCCGCCCTGCCAATCGATGGTCCAGCCGCCGCATTGGCGGCCGAGGTCGTCGGCGCCGGGGCCGGTGACGTGGATGCGTTTGGCGGTGCGGGAGAGGGGCAGGAGACGAGCGTCATTTTTAAGCAATACGACGGATTTTTGCACGGCCTCGCGGGCGACGGCCCGGTGGGCGGGGGAGCCGAAGGCGAGCTGTAGCGCGGCGTCGGGCGGCGAGGCGGGGGTGCGCGGGCGCAGGCCAAGGGCGAATTTTACGCGGAGGATGCGGGTGACGGCGTCGTCGATGCGGGAGAGGGGGATCTTGCCCTCGTTGACGAGTTCTTGGAGCTGGCGGACAAAGTCTTTGTAGCGGCCGGTGACCATGACCATGTCCATGCCGGCGTTTATGGAGATCTCGATGCACTGTTTGTAGTGCTCGGTGCGCACCTGGCCGGAGGCGTTGTTGCCCGCGTGAGCGGGGTCGGCGGCGGGGGCGGGCAGCAACTGGTCGATGGCGTTGTAGTCGGAG
>JBEGTN010000340.1:0-2691 GCA_041179405.1 Verrucomicrobiota bacterium | reverse complement strand
GCTGGTGCAGGTAGGCGGTGGCGGCGGATTTGGGGTCGGCGTGGGCGGTGAGAACCTCGGGCGGGAGCGGGTAGCGAGGGTAGCGTTCGGAGCCCTTGGGGAAGGGGATCTTGAGCTCGCACATCTCGGCGACGAGCCGGGTGTTGGTAAGGGAGTCGGGGAACTCGCCGAAGAGTTTTAACATCTCGTCGGTGGACTTCAGGTAGAACTGGGTGGTGTCGAACCGCATGCGATTCACATCCGCGACCTTCGAGCCGGTCTGGATGCAGAGCATGGTATCGTGCGAAGCGGCGTCCTCGGCGCGGACGTAGTGGACATCGTTCGAGCAAATGAGTTTCAGGCCGAACTCCTCGGCGAGTTTGAGCAGACCGGGAATGACGGCCTTTTGTTCTTTAAGGCCGTGGTCCTGGATCTCGACGAAGTAGTTTTCGCGGCCGAAAATATCGACGTAGCGGGCGCAGGCGGCGCGGGCCTCTGCTTCGCGCCCATGCATGAGGTGCTGGGGAACCTCGGCGGCGAGGCAGCCGGTGAAGCCGATAAGCCCTTCAGCGTAACGGGCGAGGGTTTCGAGATCGGCGCGCGGCTTGTAGTAGAAACCCTTGAGGTGGGCGTCGGAGACGAGCTTGAGCAGGTTCTCGTAGCCCTTGATGTTTTTGGCGAGGACGCCGAGGTGGAAGTAGTTTTTGCCGTCTTCGGATTTGCCGGTTTTATCGAGGCGGGAGCCGGGGGCGATGTAGAGTTCGCAGCCGACGAGGGGCTTGAGGTCGGCGGTTTTGGCGGCGTTGAAAAACTCGATCGCGCCGAAAAGGTTGCCGTGGTCGGTGAGGGCGACGGCGCTCTGGCCGAGCTCTTTGGTGCGCGCCATAAGGCGGTCGATTTTGCAGGCGCCATCCAGCAGGCTGTAGTCGGAGTGGACGTGGAGGTGGACGAAATCGGAGGCGGCGAGCGACACAGGATGAAAAAGCAGGAGGAGGCGGTGGACTTGGCGAGGAGTTTAAAGTGCGAAAATTAGTCTACACGGGATAAGACTTGAAGCACGGAGAAGGCGTGCGCGGGATAAAGAGGAAAGGAAGTAGGCGGGATGCAAGATTGCCGTTGACGACGGCGAATACGGCCGGTTGGTTCTTCTCTTTTACCTAACCGAACCGAGACCATTCACATGTCCATCGAGATCAAAATCCGCAAAAACGAGCCCGTCGATCGCGCCCTGCGCCGCCTGAAGAAAAAGCTCGAGCGCGAAAACATCATCAAAGATGTCCGCTTCAAGCGCTACAACGAGAAGCCCTGCGAGAAGCGCCGTCGCAAGGAGAAGGTCATGGCCTTCACCCAGATGCTTCGCCGCCGCTACGCTGAGTAACCTATGGCTGAATTTAGCCTAAAAAGTTATTTATAATTCTTTAAAGCCGTGCCCGCGAGTGATCGCTGGCGCGGTTTTTTTATGGCAAAAAAGCTGATGATGTTACGGCTCCTTGACGAAATCGGTTTGCCTGCGCTTTAGTCTCCTTAATTGAAACCCATAATCGCGTTTTCAACTTGTTGGTCCTCCTTCCGTCATAATGACGGTTATGTGATGATGCGTGAAATCGCGGATATGGGTTTTACGCATGTCGAGTTAAGTCACGGGATTCGTATAATTTTGGTGCCCGGGATATTAAGGGCTGTTAACGAGGGTTTTATAAAAGTGAGCTCTACTCACAACTTTTGTCCGTTGCCCGCCGGACTTCATCAACCGGCGCCAAATCTTTTTCAGCCGTCTTCAATGGACTATCGCGGTCACGAACAATGGCTTCGCCAGACCAAACGAACGCTGGATTTTAGTGAAAGAGTCGGGGCCAAAGTAATGGTGCTCCATCTGGGAAGCGTGAAGTTTTTTTGGTTTCCGCCTTCCGGGAAAATCAACGCATACCTTAAGAATCACCTCGATGCGACGACGGACGACCCCAAATACGCGGAAGTATTGCGCAAGGCCTGCAATCGTCTGCGAAAAAAAATGACACCCGCTTGGGAGCAAGTTTTGGCCAGTCTGGAAGAGATTGGAGCTTATGCCACGGCGAGGGGCGTGAAGCTCGGTTGCGAAAACCGCGAGAAATTCGAGGAACTGCCGGTCGATGATGATTTCGATTATCTCTTTTCGAAACTAGAAGGAAAGGCCCCCTGCGGCTATTGGCACGATACCGGACATGCCCAGATCAAACAGGGCATGGGTATGTTCAAGCATCACGAGCATTTGGCCCGCTACGCACCTCGTTTGCTGGGATTCCACCTGCATGATGTGAGTGCCGCAGGTAAAGATCATCAGCCTATCGGCTCGGGCGGAATTGATTTCGAAATGATCAGCAGTCACTGGCGCCCCGAGCATCTCCTTACCCTGGAGCTCAGTCCGCGCGTGCTGGCGGAAGACGTTTTGATATCAAAGGAGCGCGTCGAGGCGCTGGTGGCGAAACGGTTTGGTTGAGATTGGATTACAACCTGCAACCCGCACTTGAAACGGGCAGCAGGGAACGCAAATGGCGAGTGAAACAAGGCTAAAGGCGGGGCACTAAAAAAGCCTCAAAATCTTTTGTAAGATATTGAGGCTAAAGTGGTGCCAGAGGCCGGGATTGAACCGGCGACCAAAGGCTTATGAGTCCTCTGCTCTACCACTGAGCTACACTGGCAAATTGTTATAATAAATCACTTAGGAATCAGCCA
>JBEGTN010000339.1:0-3405 GCA_041179405.1 Verrucomicrobiota bacterium | reverse complement strand
GGGTGTTCCGGCTTAAGCCCGTGTTTCGCACTATCGGACGCTCCAAGCTGCATCGCGCCACCCTCACCGCCGCCGATTCTGATTACGAAGGATAGATCGCCTTGGACCGGGCATTCTCCGGGCGGTCTGAATGGAGCAGTAAACGTGCTGAGCGCGGCCGAAGATAAACCGATAAACCCGGCGCGGAGTCTACGCCGGCTTACTTAGGCGGAGTAGGCTCTTTGTAATCCTTATACTCAATCTTCGAGGGAAGGACGCGAGCCAGCTCGTTGAAGATGGGCGACAGCACCTTCGGCTCACACCGCTCGTAGGTCGTGTATAAAATCACCGAGCCGCCGAAAAGAACCAGAACTATCCAGGGCACGATCTCGCCGACTTCGCGCAGGTTTTTCCAGATCTTGATGACAACGATCAGCACCAACAGGGCGATGCCTGCGCTGATCCAGGTTTGCTTGGGCACCGCCTTGAGTTTTTCCCAGACCGTGAGGTTGGCGTTCGTCGCAGTGGCAACTGCGGTGATCAGAAAGTTGGACGATAACATGAAACAATGATGATCTCGAAAAAGACCAAAAGTCCAGAGCGCCGACGAAATCGCGCCCCGCTCAAGCGGCGGCGACCCGGGACTGGACCCGGCGGTAAATGGCCAGCAAAGAGGCGAAATCCGTCTCGCGGTCGCAGCTCTCGATGACGTGGTCGAACTTGGCGATCTCCAGCAACTCGCGCTCGGCGGTCTGCATGCGATGGGCGATCTCGGCCTCGGTCTCGCCGCGACCGCCGAGGCGCACGCGCAGCTCGGGAATCGGGACGCTAATAAAAACGGTGGCAAGGTGGCGGGCCAACACCGGGTTGGCGGCGGCGGCGCGACGGAAGTTATCCACGCCCTGCACGTCCACGTTCATCACCAGATTTCCACCGGCGGCGAGCGGGTCGAGCACGGAGGAGGCGAGGGTGCCGTAGCGGTTCTTTTTATGAACCCAGGCCCATTCGAGGAAAGCGCCGGCGGCGATGCGGGCGTCGAACTCCTCAGGGGAGAAAAAGTGATAATGCACGCCGTTGACCTCGCCCGGGCGCGGCGCGCGGGTGGTGCTGGTGATGACGCGGGTAAAGCCCGGCACCTCGGCGACGAGACGCTCGCAGAGAGTGGTCTTGCCGGAGCCGGCGGGGCCGGCGAGCACGAGTAAAACAGGGGTGGCGGACATGGTGGGTCGAATCAGTAGGTCAAAGATACTCCGGCCAGCAGCAGTCCATAGGCGGCGAACAACGCGCCCACCCAGCGCGCGCGACCCGGCACGCGTTGCAGCCACTCGATGATGTCGCGCAGGCGGTAGGGCGCGGCGCCGAGATAGAGGGCAAGCGTAAGGGCAGCGTAAACGAAACCCACCATGAACAAACGCTGCGGGATCTCGTAGTGGGTAAAGGCGGTCGCGAGCAACGGGCTGGCGGAGAGCAGCACGAGAGCGGCGAGACCGCGCACGGCGAGGAACTCGGAAACGTAGAAAAACGAAAGCACGGCGACGGCCGCAAAGCCGATGAAAAGCGCGGTGCGGAACTGACCGAAGTCCGCCTCGGAAAGGTAGGCGACGCGATAGAGAAACCACGCGGCGGCGGTGCCAAACAATACATACGCGGCTCCAGTCGAACGAGGAAAGGCACGCAGCGCGGAGCGAACGACCGAAGTGTCGGAGGCGAGCGCGCCGCCAAAGGCGAGCAACACGAGGCCGACAAGAAGAGTGGCGAGAAAAAGGGTCATGGCGGGTGGACTTGGCGTGGACAGAGAAAGTAAGAGAAAGATTCGGGAGAAAGATGTTCCGGCGTGCGGACGTCGATTCAAGCTTCCGCCAGCACCAACTCGCCGTAAAGCGTGCTCACGCTGGCGCGGATGATGCGCAGCGGGACGAGCTGACCCACCAGGCGCGGCGCGGCCTCGAACACACACACACGGTTGCCGGGGGTGCGACCGGTGTAGCGTTCTCCGCTTTGATCGGAACCCTCGACAAGAACTTCCTCGACGGTGCCGACCAGCGAGGCGGTGCGGCGCTCGGAGTTGCGCTTGAGGATCTCCAGCAGCTCGTGGTTGCGGCGCTCCTTCACCTCGTCGGGGATCTGGTCGCCGAGCTCGGCGGCGGGCGTGCCGCTGCGGATGGAATACTTGAAAATGTAGGCCATGTCGTAGTCGCAGGCGGTGAAGAGTTCCTTCGTCTGCTCGAACTCCTCCTCCGTCTCGCCGGGGAAGCCGACGATGACGTCGGTGGAGAGGTAGATGCCGGGCTTGGCGGTGCGGAGGGCGTCCACGATCTGCTTGTAACGGTCGCGCGAATACGGGCGGTTCATCGCCTTGAGGATGCGGTCGCTGCCGCTCTGGAGGGGCAGGTGGACGTAGGGGCAGAGCTTGGGCAGGCGGGCATAGGCCTCGACGAGGTCCTCCTTGAAGCCGCGCGGGTGGGGCGAGGTGAAGCGGATGCGGGCGATGCCCTCGATGGCATGGACTTTTTCGATCAACTGCACGAAGGGCGAGACGCCGTCGGTGTGGGCGTAGTCGCGGCGGCCGTAGGAGGTGACGATCTGGCCGAGCAGGGTGATCTCGCGCACGCCGCGCTCGGCGAGGGCGCGGCACTCGGCGACGATCTCGTCCATGGGGCGGGAGCGCTCGTCGCCGCGGGTCTTGGGAACGATGCAGAAGGCGCAGTCCATGTTGCAGCCCTGCTGGATGGAGACGAAGGCGGAGACCTGGCGTTCCCCGGTTTCGAAGTGGTCGCGGATGGTGTTTTGCGAACCGGCCTCCTCGGCGATGTCCACTATGCTGGCGCCGACCGGCAGACCGGCTTCGCGAGCGGCGCGGATGTTGTCGAGATAGCCGGGGACCTGGTGAAATTTTTGCGTGCCGATGATGAGATCCACGTCGGGCAGGCGTTCGAGGATCTCGGCGCCGCGGTTCTGGGCCATGCAACCGAGGATACCGAGGATGAAGTCGGGGTTGTGCTTCTTGCGGTGGGCGACGTAGCCGGCCTTGCCGAGGGCCTTTTGCTCGGCGGCGTCGCGCACGGAGCAGGTGTTGAGGAGCATGATGTCGCAGGCGTTCTCGTCGGTGACGATGCGGTAGCCGCGTGCGCGCAGCATCGCGGCGACCGCGTCGGAATCGCGTTCGTTCATCTGGCACCCGTAGGTTTTGATATAGACGCGGTTCATGCGGCGTAAGGGCAAGAAATGCGTCCGCACGGGGGGCGGGTCAAGCGCCCCGCGACGGGGCGTAGTTTAAGGGGCAAGATTAAGGGGAAGGGGGCGGAGCTGGCGGCCGGGCAATCGTTCTCGTTCTTCGTTCTCTTACTCGTTTTCGGGTTTTGGACGTCTGGGGGGACGCGCAGGGCGGGTGCGGTCGAGAACGAGAACGATTATGAGAATGAGAAT
>JBEGTN010000338.1:0-3435 GCA_041179405.1 Verrucomicrobiota bacterium | reverse complement strand
GCTTGTTCGATCGCTTTGAAGTAAACGCCTTGCGCCGAGACGACCGGGGCGACGACAAGAAGAAGCAGGGGGAGACGTAGGGGTAGTGAGCTCACGTTCATACGCTAGGCGAGGAGGGTTTGGCGTGCAAGTCGCGTAGTCGTATCCGCCAAGTTCCGCAAAAGCGGGCGGGTGCGGCGTTGACTACGCCCGCCCATGCGGGGCGACCGCCATGCCGCGGCAGGCAGGGCTAGACGTGGAGCGTGAAGGCGAGGGTATGACGGCCGGCGGCGATGCGATAGGATTCGAGGGCGTCTGGTCCGCAGCTCGCCGTGCCCAGGCCTCGGTGGGCGGCGTCGAGGTAGAGGATGGTCTCGGGTCTGGTCACGAGATCCGTGGTGTGTTTCGCGGCATAGAGGTCCTCGGCACTGAAATGGGTGGCGTTGAACTCAAGGGTGGAGGCGGCTTCGACGGCAAGGAGCGCGGGTTTGCGACCCTCGGAGGAGAGCTCGATCCAGCGGACATCGGTGTGGTGGCCGTGCTCCTGCGGCATGACGTAATCGACATACTCGCCGGCGACGGTGCCTTCGTAGAGGCCGAGGTCGGCGGCGGTTTTGCGGTCGCTGTAGTTCTCGAAGGGACCGCGACCAAAGTAGGCGAGCTGGCGCAGGCCGGGCACGAGGTCGAGGCGCACGCCGACGCGGGGGAGGTCGGCGTAGTCCTTGGTCACTACGATGTCGTTGACGACGACGAGGCGGCCGTCGGGGTGGAGGGTGTAGCGGTGGGTGTGGAGGGCGTCCTTCCAGTTGGCGCGCAGCGGTGTGGTGACCTGGTGGGCGAGCGTGACGGTGACGGAGCCGTCGGCGGCAGGCGCGGCGAGGTCAAACTTCGCGACCCGGTGGTCGAGGCCTTTGTCCAAGCCGAGCGTTTGCCAGCGGCCGAGTGCCTTGCCGTCCTGGCCGGACCAGAGTTTTACGCCATCGTTGTCAGTCGCGCCGCGCCAGAGTTGCAGCAGCGGACCGCGGGCGAGGAACTCGCGATCATCCCGGCGCAGGGAGGCGAGTGTGCCGGTGGCGCGATCGAAGGCGGCTTCGACACCTGCGGCATTGAGGATGATGCCGCCGAGGGTTTCGGTGACGACGACGGGCGCGAGAGCGGGGGCGGCGCGGCGGGCCGAGCTGGAGCTCGGCGTTCCCGGGGGAAGAGCGAGCTGAGCGCAGGCGACGACGTGGCCGGCGTCGGCCCAGGCGGTGTCGCGGGCAAGGGCGAAGGCGATGTTGAGGTGAAATTCGCGGGCCTCTTTGGGCAGGGCACCGAGGGCGAGCGAGAAGTCGCGGTGGGCACCGGGGGCGAGGGCTTTGAGGGTGGCGGCGGGGATGCTGCCGTCGGCGACAGGCTGGCCGTCGGCCAGGAGGGTCCAGGTGGCGCGCAGTCCGGCGCGGTCGAGGGCGGTGAAGTCGTATTCGTTGCGAACACGAATTTTTACCGACGAACCTTTTGCGGACAGCAAGGTGATGGCGACGGGCTGGGCCAGGCGGTGGTGTTCGTGGCAGGCGGGATGAGGTATGCGATCAGCCGATACAAGGCCGTCGCAAACGAAGTTGGCGTCGTTGGGGGTGTCGCCGAAGTCGCCGCCGTAGGCCATGTGCTCGCGGCCGTCGGGGGTTTTTACGCGCAGGCCGTGGTCGAGCCACTCCCAGATGAAGCCGCCCTGAATGCCGGCGCGGGATTTGAACAGGTGGTAGTAATCGGAAAGGGAGCCGTTCGAGTTGCCCATGGCGTGCGAGTATTCGCAGAGAATGACGGGGCGGGCCAGCGGGTGGAGCGGCGTGGGCAGGGGTGGACGGGGGCGGCCGTCGCGGGGGTAGTTGAGCTTCGCGGCGTCCATGGCGGCGAGCAGACCGGCGTAGGGCGCGGGGGCGGCGGCGGGGCAGTGTTTGTCCGCGAAGTCGAGCCAGTCAGTGAGGTCCTTGATGCTGGTATACATCGGGCAGATCAGATCGGTGGCGGCCGAGCCATGGGAGAAGGTGGCGGAGGCCTGCCAGAGGGAAATGGCGCCCTCGTAGTGGACGATGCGAGACGGGTCGTAGTGGCGAATCCAGCCGGCGGCGGCGTCGTGGGACGGGCCGTAGCCGGATTCGTTGCCGAGGGACCACGCGATGATCGACGGGTGGTTTACGTCGCGCACCACCATGCGCATCGCACGGTCGAGCCAGGGGGTGGCGTAGCTGGTATCCTGGCAGAGGGAGTTGTGGAAGTCGTGCGATTCGGCGTTGGTCTCGTCAATGACGTAGAGGCCGTGCTCGTCGCAGAGGTCCAGGAAGCGGGGGTCGTTCGGGTAGTGGGAGGTGCGGACGGCGTTGAAGTTGAAACGCTTCATGAGGACCACGTCTTGACGCATGGTTTCGTAAAGGAGGGCCTTGGCGTGGTCGGGGTGGTGGTCGTGGCGGTTGACGCCTTTAATGAGGACCCGTTTGCCATTGATGAGCAGATCACGCTGGCGGATCTCGACGCGGCGGAGGCCGGTGCGAATGGCGGTGTGCGAGGCGTCGGCACCGGTGGATTTCGGGGGAGTCAGGGAGACTAGGACGGTGTAGAGCGCGGGGTCTTCGTGCGACCAGAGGCGCAGCTTGGCGGGCGGGATGGCAAGTTGGAGCCGGGCTACGCCGCGATCAAAGCAGGTGGCGGCGCGAACATGGCCGACCTCAAGGACGGCAGGCTTGGCGAGCACGGGTTTGCCGCGCGGGTCGAGAAGTTGGACGGAGACCTTGGTGTCGGGGAGGGGGAGGTTTTGCGGAAAACCCACTTTAACGAGAACTTCGAGCGAGGCGGGGCCGGCGGCAGGGGATTTCGCGTCAAGGTGGGGCGTGATCTTAACGTCGGCAATATGGACAAAAGGCGTGGCATGGAGCGAAACGGAGCGGTGAAGACCGCCGAGGCGCCACTGGTCTTGATCCTCGATGAAGGAGGCGTCGGAGTATTGGACTACGATCGCGACGAGCTCGTGGTCGATGCCGGGACGGACGAGGGAGGTGAGGTCAAACTCGGCGGGCAGGCGGGAGTCCTTTGAGAGGCCGACGGCGACGCCATCGACATAAACGGCGAGCACGGAGTCGGCACCGCCAAAGTGAAGGACGATACGATTGCCCTGCCAGGCGGCGGGGATACGGAAGAGGCGGCGATAGACACCGGTGGGGTTTTCGGCGGGGGTGAAAGGCGGTTCCTCGGGGAAGGGCATTTTCACGTTGGTGTAGTGTGGGATGCCGTGCCCGTGCATCTGCCAGTTGGACGGGACGGGGATGGTGCCCCAAGCGGCGGAGTCCGTGAAAGGGCGGCCTTCGCCGAAGGGCTGGGCATCGACGGGGTTGCGCTCGAGGCGGAATTGCCAGACGCCGTCGAGGGATTGGTGCCAGGCTGATTTTTCTCGGACGCGGGCGAGGGCCTGGCGCGCGGTGG
>JBEGTN010000337.1:0-4218 GCA_041179405.1 Verrucomicrobiota bacterium | reverse complement strand
GTCGAATTGGGCAAGCATGTTGTCATATTGCTTGACTCGATCACGCGTTTGGCTCGCGCCTATAAGGCAATAGCCGGCAACGGCGGCAAAACGATGTCCGGCGGCATCGAGTCGAACGCACTGCAACGCCCCAAACGTTTCTTTGGTTCGGCGCGCAATATTGAAGGCGGAGGCTCGCTCACCATTCTTGGAACTGCGCTGGTGGATACTGGTTCCCGTATGGACGAAGTGATTTTCGAGGAATTCAAGGGAACGGGTAACATGGAGCTCCATCTCGATCGCGGCCTGTCCGACAAACGTATTTTCCCTGCAATTAACATTGATCGCTCCGGCACGCGTAAAGAGGAACTCATTTACCATCCCGAGGAGATGCTGCGGGTTTACGGACTACGCCGTGCCATGCAGGGTATTCCAGCCATCGAGGCAATGGATATGTTTATCCAGCGTTTAAAGAAAACCCGCACCAATGCTGAATTCTTGTTGAGTCTAAATCGGTAATTGCACGGAATTTGCCTGCAGTCCGCGTTAATATATCAGCCCCACCCTGGCTCCCTGCCCGCCCCACCTCCCAACCGTGACCTCCGCCGACGATTTCGTAATCCAACTAGCACTGGACAAAGGCTTGCTGCAACTTGCTCAGCTTGCTGCCGCCCGCCTTCGTGTAGCCGAGCATACCGACCTCACAACCAATCCTCCTAAGTTGGTCGATGTGCTCGTTGCCGAGCACGGCATCACCTCGAAGCAATTCGCCAAGCTTTTGGCGGACGAGTTCGGGATGGCGATGGTTGACATGACTAATGTGCGAGCATCCAGCGAGCTCATGGCGCTATTGCCGCGTAATCTGGCGATTAAATTCACGGCATTTCCGGTCTCCCGGGATGGGCATTCAATTCGAGTCGCGATCAGCGATCCGCTCGATGTTGATGCGATTGATAGCTTGAGTCATTTTCTCAAGCTATCGGTCGAACCAGTCATTGCTCCGGCATCGGAAATCAAGGCTCACATCGACCGTTTCTATGGCAAGGACGAGGAGTCCATGGATCAGTTATTAAACGACATTTCCACCAGTTCGGGAAATGATGTCATAGCTGCGCCAAAGGGTTCCGAAGGCGAAGGCGATGCGGGCGACGCGCCTATCATCAAGCTCGTTTACCAGATTATTCTTGAGGCTTTTCAACGCCGGGCATCCGACATCCATCTAGAGCCGCTGGAGAAACGTTTCCGTGTGCGCTACCGCATCGACGGTGTTTTGGTCGAGGTCGATAATCCGCCGAAACGGCTTCAGCTCGCGATGATCTCACGCATCAAGATCATGGCGAATATATCGATCGCCGAAAAACGCATCCCTCAAGATGGACGCATTCAAGTCACCGTGGGCAGCAAGCCGATCGACTTGCGGGTTTCGTCTCTACCCACTGGACATGGCGAATCCATCGTCATGCGTATTCTCGACAAGGAAGGGCTTCAACTTGGTTTGCCTCAGCTCGGTTTTTTGAGCGACGATCAAGCGGTTATGGAGCGCATCATTTCACTGCCTGATGGGCTCTTTCTCGTCACCGGTCCCACTGGTTCGGGCAAAACTACGACACTTTACTCGTGCTTGCATTTCATTAACAAACCCGACCGCAAACTTATCACAGTTGAGGATCCGGTGGAGTATCAGTTGTCCGGTATTAATCAGGTTCCGGTTCGCGCTGAGGTTGGCATGACCTTCGCCAACGCGTTGCGCTCCATGCTTCGCCAAGCGCCAAATATCATCATGGTGGGTGAAATTCGTGACTTGGAGACGGCGGAAATATCCATCAACGCGTCCCTGACCGGTCACATGGTGTTCTCTACCCTGCATACGAATGACGCACCGGGCGCCGTCACCCGTATGATCGATATCGGTGTGAAACCGTTCTTGGTATCGACCTCGTTGCGAGCGGTCATGGCCCAGCGCCTCACCCGCAAAATTTGCCCGCGTTGCAAGCAGGCCTATGTGCCGGACCCGCGCGAGCTTCGCTCGCTCAACATCACCGCGCAGCAGGCTTCGAATGCCACTTTCATGAAAGGCGGCGGTTGCGATAATTGCCACAACACAGGTTATCGCGGTCGTGCGGGTATCTTTGAAATTTTCGTCACCAATGATGAATTACAGCGCATGATTTATGAGAACGCAGGCACTTCCCGCCTGCGCGACAAGGCACGTGCGCAAGGTATGCGCACCATGCGTGAAGACGGTTTGCGCAAGGTTCTCACAGGCATGACCACCATCGAGGAGGTCGTGTCCATCACCGTTGGCGACGCCGTGTAAGCAGTTTTTCCGAACCCCATTAATACATACCCTATTTTTTCGCTATGAGCTACGAAATGAACGACCTTCTGGATCTGGTGGTGGAGCAAAACGCCTCCGATCTTCACTGTCAGGTTGGCCAGCCTCCCACTCTCCGCATCAGCGGTAGCATGGTGCCGATCGAGGGGCCGAGTCTCACTCCTGCCGATACCGAGCATTTGATGCTGGCGATCACCTCTGACCTTCACCAGCAAAACGTGAAGACCAACGGTGGCACCGACTTCGGTTTTGCGTTCGCCGAGAAGGCGCGTTTCCGCGTTTCGGTTCTGCGCTCCAAAGGAAACTACGGCATCGTGCTTCGTCAGATTCCAAACAAAATGTATGGTCTGCGCGAGATCGGCTTGCCCGACAAGGTGCGCGAGCTTCTCTACCGTCCGCGTGGTCTCATTCTGGTTACGGGTCCGACCGGCTCGGGCAAGTCAACGACGCTCGCCTCGATGGTAAATTATATCAACGAGAACCGCGAGGGTCACATCATCACGGTGGAAGATCCGATTGAGTATTACCACAGTCATAAACGCTGTATCGTCACACAGCGTGAAATCGGCGTCGATGTCGGCAACTTTGCCGAGGCCATCAAGCGCGCCCTGCGCCAGGATCCTGATATCATCCTGGTAGGTGAAATGCGTGACCTTGAAACGATCGAAGCCGCCATTACCGCGGCTGAAACCGGTCACTTGGTGTTTGGCACGCTTCACACCAACAGCGCGGCCAAGACCGTTGATCGTATCGTGGACGCATTCCCCGCGAACATGAAAGAGATGATCCGCACTCAGCTCGCCTCTTCGTTGGTCGCCGTCATCTCTCAGGTTCTATGTAAAAAAATCGGCGGCGGACGCATCGCCGGCTACGAGATCATGATTAATACGACCTCGATTGCATCGATGATCCGCGAAAATAAAACCTTCCGTATCACCTCTGATATCCAGACTGGCGGTAATCTGGGCATGATCACCATGGATTCGCATCTTCTCAGCCTGGTTAATCGCCAGCTTATCACGCCCGATGAAGCGATGGACAAGGCACAGGACGCTATCGCGATGCGTGAAAAACTGACTCAACTCGGCGCAGTTTTAAAGACCATCTGATCGTCCCGGCCAAGATCGCCCTGAACCATTCCCCCAAAGCCGCCCCCCCCCTCCGTTCCATGTTCGAAGACCACTCCCAGGCCATACTAGAGATTCTCCGCGAACGCCTTCGCTTTGACGAAAAGTCTCTCACAACCGTTCAGGAAGAGCACCGTCTCACCGGCACATCCATAGCCAATCTGGCCATCGAGCTTAAGATGGTGACCAAGCCGGTATTGCTTCGCGAGGTAGCGGCGTATCTAGATGCCGAATACCTGGCCGACGTGCCCAACGCGGTGGCGGGCGATGTCGCCGGTGCGGTCAGTGTGGCCCAGGCCCGCAATTATGCGGTGGTGCCATATCGAGCTGACGCGGTGAGTGTAGATCTGCTGGCCGTCGATCCATTTAACTCACAGATTATCGACGACCTTACCTTTGCCTTGGGCAAAGATGTCCGGCTGATTGTCTGCGAGCCCTCCCGCGTCGAATCATTGATCAAAGATCACTACCCGGAAGAGGCTCATAATTTTGACGAGCTCTTAAGCGATCTTAAAGAAGGCGAACAGTCTGCCGGCGCAGGTGGCGAGGAACTCAATGCCACCGATCTGGAGGCGATGGCGGGGCAGGGGCCGATCATCCGTTTCGTGAACTTGGTGCTGGGGCAGGCTATCAGGGACAAAGCTTCCGACATTCATTTTGAACCCTTCGAGCACGAGTTCAAAATTCGTTACCGTATCGACGGTTCTCTCTATGAGATGTCGCCTCCCCCAAAGCATCTCTCGCTCTCCATAACCTCGCGTGTAAAGGTGCTCGCTA
>JBEGTN010000336.1:0-8502 GCA_041179405.1 Verrucomicrobiota bacterium | reverse complement strand
CCTCTGAACGGCTACGACATTTCTTAAAATGCTCTAAGCTCGGAACTACCCGACGGCTTCCGCTTACGGCGTGAGCTGGAAGGTGTCGGCCTCGGCGATGGCCTTGCGCAGGGTGGCGAGGGCGACAGTGTGGCTGTAGTTGGCCTCGACACGGTTCAGGCGGGCCTGGGTGAGGGCGACGCGGGTCTCCAACACATCGAGCTGGGTGGCGGCGCCGTTGCTGTAGCGCACGTCGGAGAGGCGGAGCGCCTCGTCGGCCTGCTCCACCACCTTCTCGGCAGCGCCGGCAAGCTCGGCGGCCTCTTGCAACGAAGAAAGAGCGCGGCGGACCTCGACCTCGATGGCGAGGGTCTGCTCGGAGACACCGAGGCGGGCCTGGTAGAGCTGGGCGCGAGCCTGGGAAACCTTGCCGCGCGTGCGGTTGCCGTCAAAAAGCGCCCAGCTGCCCTCGACGCCCAAAGTCCAGCCGTCGAGCGAGTCGGAGACGGAGTTGGAGAGACTGGACTTGCGACCCATGTATCCCCCGGTGAGATACAACTCGGGTTTATAGCCGGAGCGGGCGCTGACGACACCGGACTCGCGGGCCTTGGCGAGCTGCTCCAGGCGCTGGAGCTCGGGCCGCCTGGACTTGGCGGCGGCGAGGGCGGACTCGAGCTCGTAGGCGGCTGGGGCGAAGACCAGCTCGCCGGCGAACTCGGGGATCTTCTTCAAGTCGGAAGGCAGCTCGTTCTGGTAGCCGAGGGCGGCGCGCAGATACTCGATGGAGTTGCGGTAGGCGTTGCGGGCGCGGATGAGGGCGGGCTTGGCGTTGGCGAGGGCGACCTCGGAGCGCAGGACCTCGAACTGGGAAACGCTGCCGGCCTCGAAGCGATTGCGGGTGGTGGCGAGCTGCTCCTCCAGCAGGGCGACGTTCTGCTCCTGCACGCCGATGCGGGCGCGATTGAGCAGGACGTCGGCGTATTTTACACGCACGTCGAGCAGCACGGCGTTGACCGTGGCCTGGAGGTCCAGCAAGGCGGCCGAGCGGGTGGAGCGCGCGGCGTCGAGCGCGGAAGAGACGCCGCCGCCGCTGTAAACCAACTGGCGGACGGTGAGCGCGACCTGCCAGTTCTGGTAGTTGTGCGGCTGGCCGGGGTTTTTGTCGTAGAGATCGGGGTCGTAACGGTTGTAGCCGGAGGTGAGGGCGACGTTCGGCAGCACGGCGGCCTTCACCTCGACGATGAGCCCCTCCTGCTCGCGCAGGCGCAGACGGGCCTGGCGTATGGCGAAGCTGTGCTCCAGCGCGTATTGGAGCGACTGGTCGAGCGTAAGCACTTCGGGCACCTGGGGCGCAGGGACCTCGGCAGGGGCGGCAGGCTCGGGCTTCATGCCCTCAACGGGAGTCAGGGAGAACGGCAGCACGGCGGCCGAGGCGGAAGCGGCAAGGAACAAGAAACAAGGAGCGATACGGTTCATGGAAGGAGGAGGGCTAAGAGTTAGACCGAGGCGGTATCTGCGGCGGGTGCGGAAGCAAGGGCGGCGGACTTGGATTTGTCCTTTGCGATGAGCATGTAGAAGGCAGGCACCACGAAGAGGGTGAAGAAGGACCCGATGGCCATGCCGACGACCAGAACCCAGCCGATGCTGTTACGCGCGGCGGCACCGGGGCCGGACACGAAGATCAACATCAAGTGGCCGAAGACGGTGGCGGCGGACGTCATCAACACGGGACGCAGACGGGTGGCGGCGGCGCGGCGGATGGCCTCGCGCTTGGCGACACCCTCTTCTTGGAGCGAGTTGGCGAACTCGACGATGAGGATGCCGTTTTTGGCGATAAGACCGACGAGGGTGATGAGACCGATCTGGGAGTAGATGTTGAGCGTGGTTTTCCAGAGGAAGATCGGCACCATCGCGCCGACGAGGGCGAGCGGCACGGAACCCAGCAGGATGATGAACGGATCGCGGAAGCTGTTAAACTGCGCGGCGAGCACGAGGAAGATGAGGATCAACGCGAGCAGGCCCGCCTTCCAGAGCGCGCCGCCCTCATTGCGGAGCTGGCGCGACTGGCCGCCGTAGTCGATGGAGTAGTCGGGCGGCAGGATCTCCTTGGCCTTGGCCTCGAGCTTGTTGAGGGCGGCGTCGATGGACGGGCCGACGCCGGTGATCTTGACCGCGTTGAGCTGCTGGAAGCGGTTCAAGGTGCGCGGCTGGACGGTGTCCTTCAGCGTGGCGATGGTGGAGAGCGGGATGAGCTGCCCGTTGGGGCCGCGCACGTGGTAATCGAGCAACTGGTCGGCGTTGAGGCGCTGGCCGCGCTCGACCTGGGGGATCACGCGGTAGCTGCGACCGTCGTTGACGAAGCGGTTGACGTAGCCGCCACCGAGGAAGGAACCGAGGTCGCGGGTGATGTCGTTCAAGTTGAGGCCCATCGAGGCGACCTTGTCCTTGTCGATGACGATCTCGACCTGCGGGAGGTCGAACTTGAGATCGGAGTCGGCGAAGAAGAAGGTGGGCATCTTGTTGGGCTCGTTGGCCTCGGTGTTAGCGAAGAGCGTGAGCTGCTGCGCGAACTCGTTCATTTGCTTGTGGTCGGCAGTCGAACGGACGACGAACTCGATCGGGAACTGCCCGCCCGAGGGCAGCGGGTCGGGGGTGTTCATGATGACGTTGAGCCCGGCGATCTTCGCGGCGGGTGCCTGGAGGGCGAGCTGGATCTCGGTGGACGTGCGCTTGCGCTCGGACCACGGCTTGAGAATGGCGCCGCCGAAGCCGAAGGAGGTGCCGGTGAGTTGGAACGAGTTGGCGTATTCGGGGAAGGACTCGAACATGTCCTGCACCTGGGTGGAGAAGATCAGGTTCTGGTCGATGGTCGCGTTGGGCGACGGTAACAGGATACTGAATACGACGCCCTGGTCTTCCTTCGGCGCGAGTTCCTTCTGCGCGAACATGAAGAACGGCCCGAGGAGGAGGGTGAGGAGAACGGCGACCGTGATCGTGACCGGCACCCAGTTCAGGCTGTGGCCGATGACGCGATCGTAGCGGTTGCGCAGGCCATCGAAGGCGCGGTTGATCTTGCCGCTGAGGCCCTGGTCCTCGTGGTCGTGGTCCTTGAGCAGATATGCGCTCATCATGGGCGAGAGCGTCAAGGCGACGAAGCCCGACACGCCGACGGCGCCGGCGAGGGTGAAGGCGAACTCGCGGAAAAGCGCGCCGGTGAGACCGCCTTGGAAACCGATGGGGGCGTAAACGGCGGCGAGGGTGATCGTCATCGAGATGACGGGGCCGACGAGCTCGCGGGCGCCGCGGATGGCGGCGTCGAGCGGGGTCAGGCCCTCGCGGATGTGGCGCTCGACGTTCTCCACCACCACGATGGCGTCGTCCACCACGATGCCGACCGCGAGCACGATGGCGAGGAGGGTGAGCAGGTTGATGGTGAAGCCGGCCACGAACATGATGAAAATCGCGCCGATGAGCGACAGCGGCATGGCGATGACCGGGATGAGCACGGAGCGGAACGAGCCCATGAAAAGGAAGATGACGATGGAGACGATGATGAGCGTCTCGATGAGGGTTTTGACGATCTCCTTGAGCGCGTCGTCGATGTAAGCGGTGGCGTCGTAGGCGATCTTGGCATTCAGGCCGGAAGGCAGTCGGACTTGAAGGTCGGGGAAGGAGGCGCGCACGCGCTTGATGACCTCGACGGTGGAGTCGGTCGGCAGAACCCAGATGCCCATGAAGGTGGCCTTCTGGCCGCCAAAACGCACTTCCTCGTCGTAGCTCTCGGCGCCGAGCACGACCTCGGCGACATCCTCGAGCCGGATGATGGCGCCGTCGCGCCGGGCGACGACGAGCTGCTTGAATTGATCGACGTTTTTGAGGTCGGTGTCGGCCACAAGGCTGACCTGGATCATGGAGCCCTTGGTGGCGCCGACGGCGGCGAGGGCGTTGTTGTTGCCCAGGGCCTGACGGACCTCGGCGGCGCTGATGCCGCGGGCGGCGAGCTGGTCGGGCTTCAGCCAGATGCGCATGGCGAAGATGCGGCCGCCGAGCACGTCGGCGCGCTGCACGCCCTTGATGGAAGAAATCTGCGGCTGAATGACGCGGTTGAGGTAGTCGGTGATCTGGTTCTGCTCCAGCTTGTCGGAGTAGAAACTCAGATACATCGAGGCGAACTGGTTGTCGCTCGACTGGATGCTGATGGTGGGCGCCTCGGATTCGGGCGGGAGCTCGCTGCGGACCTGGTCGATCTTGGAGCTGATCTGGGCGAGGGCGGCGTTGTTGTCGTAGTTGAGCCGCAGGAAGACGCGGATCGTGCTCATGCCGGAGCGGCTCTCAGACTCGATGTAGTCGATGCCGTCGGCGCTGGCGATGACACGCTCGAGCTGGGTGGTGATGTAGCCGCGCACGGTCTCGGCGCTGGCTCCGAAGTAAACGGTGGTGACGTTGACCACGGCGCTGTCGCTGCGCGGATACTGGCGGACGTTGAGCTTGTTGTAGGACACCAAGCCGACGATCAGGATGACGATGTTGACCACCAGCGCGATGACGGGCTTGCGGACAAAGAGGTCGGTAAAACTGGATTTCATGGCGTAAGGCCGGTCGCCGGAAACCGGAGACGGGCGCGAAAAAATTGCGGAGCGCGGTTGATTAAAAAACGGGAACGAAGACGGGCGGCGGGAGTGGTGGCTCAGGTATTGGAGGGCGCGGGGGCGGGCTCGTTGGCGGGGAGCTTGGCGTTGTTGACCTGCACGGCAGCGCGGTTGCGCAGCTTGAAGACACCGGCGGTGACGACGACGTCGCCGGGCTTCACGCCGTCGAGGATGGCGACCTGGTCGCCGCGAGTGGTGCCGAGCTTCACGAACTGCTGGCGCACGCCGAGGTAGTCCTTCTCATCGGCGTCCTTCATCGTCTCCACGATGTAAACGGAGTTGCCGTAGGAGGCGTAGGCGATGGCGGTGGCGGGCAGGACGATGGTGGGCTTGTCGAGCGGAAGCTGAACGTCGACGTGGGCGAACATACCCGAGCGGAGCACCTCGCCGGGATTCTCGATCAAGGCCTGCACGGACACGCCGCGCGAGGAGGCATCGACCTCGGGGTTGATCGCGACGACCTTGCCGGAGAAAACACGATCACCAAAGGCGTCAACTTTCACACTGACCTCCTGCCCGTTGACGAGCTGGGGCAGATAACGCTGCGGGATGCTGAAGTTGACGTAGATGGGATTGAGTTTCTGAAGCGGGAGGAGGGGCGAGCCGCGCGGCACGAACTGGCCGACATTCACCAGGCGGATGCCGACCCGGCCGTCGAACGGAGCGCGGACCAGCTTTTTGGCGAGCTGGGCGCGGGCGGCCTCGGTCCCGGCCTTGGCCTGACTGAGGACGGCGTCGGCCTGGTCGAGCTCGGCCTGACTGTTGGTGTTTTTCTGGCGCAGCTCGGCTGAGCGGTCGCGGTCGAGCTTGGAAATAGTGAGGCGGGCCTCGGCGGAGGCGAGCTGGGCGGCCTCGACGGTGGTGTCGAACTCGATGAGGAGATCGCCCGCCTTCACGGCGGCGCCGTTCTCCACCGCGATGCGCGAGATGATGCCGTCCGCGTCGGTGCCGAGCGTCACGCCCTCGACCGGCGCGAGCGTGGCGATGGCGGAGAGCACCGGGGCCCAGGTCGCCTCGACGGCCTGGATCGTGGTCACGGCGCTGGCCGGCATGACGTGGGACTGGGACGAGGCCTCCTTGATCTGCGCGACCTTGACCGAGCCAAGGGTCAAGACGACGAGGAAGAAGCCGAGGAGGGCGATGATGAACTTTTTGAGCATGGGAGTGAGCGGTGTTGAAAGGTTGTCGGACGAAATCAGGCGTGGGCGGCGGTTTCGCTCACCGGGGAGACCTCGGCGGCGCGGGCGGCGATCTTACCCAGCAAACGCACGAGCGTGCGGCGCTCGTTCTCGCTGAGCGGAGTCATGAGGTTGTTGATGCGGCGGAAGTGCTCGGGGAGGATTTCCGCGAGAAAGGCCAGCGCGCGCGGGGTGAGCTCCACGGATAACATGCGCCGGTCGCTGGCCGAGGGTTTGCGCAGCACCATCGCGTCGCGCTCCAGGGTGTCGATCAACCCGGTCATGGTGGCGCGGGTGACGCCGGCGCGGTCCGCCAGCTCGGCGGGCGTGCAACTGTGGCTCTGGCCGCAGGCCTTGTCGAAGAGCAGCATCAGCACGGTGAAACGCCCCTGCGAAAGCCCCTTGGCCTGAAAGTGTTCGTCGGTGACGCGGAACGCCTCGTCGCCCGTCCGCAGCAAGTTGAGGAACACCTCGCAAGCCGAGGGATCGAGACTGGGGAACTGCTTCGCCGCCTCCAAGAGGCACTCGTATCGGGGCAGGTCTTTGAGGAGAAGATGAGGCATGAAATGATTACCGCGCTAATTATCAGGAGCCTTATGATTAGCCCCCTAATCACATAAGGCAAGAGCTTAGTGCAAAAACACCTGTGAATTTGCTTAAACACCCGGCAACGCGCCCCGGTGAGGACCGGCATCGGCCAGCGCGTTTCACCACCAGCAGGCGCGGAATTCCCCGCCCGCCTCCCCGCCAGCCCGCTCCACCCCGGGCCGCCGCGCTGGTTGCTCAGCGTTTCTTCCGCTTGGCCTGCTGCGCCTTTAACAACTCGGTGTAGAAAAACGTCCGCTGGCTGGCCTCCGAGGCCGCCGGCTTTCCACGGGGCGACTCGTCCTCGTAGCCGTCGTCATCGCGCACCGGTTTCGCCCGCGCCGCCGGTTTCACGCCGCCGCCCGCCGGCTTGGCATAGCCTCCGGCCGCAGCCGGTTTGCCGGGCTGTCCCGTCCGCACGGCCTTGGCCTCTCCCGCCCAAGCGGCCTCACCGGCTGGCTTGGAGAACGACTTCGTCGCAGCGCGGGGGGCACCGGTCGCAGCCGGCTTGGCTTGCGCAGCCGCCTTCGCCACGGGCTTCGCGGCCGGCTTCGGTGCTGCTTTCGCCTTCACCGCCGGGGCCGCGCCGAGCTTCACCAGCAGCGTGCGCCCGGCGATCTCCACCGTCTGGCCGCCGAGGATTTTTTTGCGCGCCTGCAGCTCCACCGCGCCGTTCACCGTGACTTCGCCGCTGTTGATCGCGAACTTCGCCTCGCCGCCGCTCCCGAAGATACCGGCAAACTTCAACAACTGGGAAAGCTCGATAGGCTCGGCGCGGATGACGATGGTTTCTGGCGTGGTCTGGCTCATGTTACCCCGACGCAGCGCGAAAGCCCCACCTACGGCGATTAAAAAAACTGCTTCGCCTCCCGCCGCCGCTACTTCCGCCCTTAAATCCCCGCCCCCGCCGGAATTGCTTTTGACCCTCCCCCGCCCCTGCCCTTTGTTTCCTAGCTCCCAGCAACTAGCCACTAGAGACTAGCCTCTTTTCCCACTATGTCCGCCACCGCCGCTCCCTCGATCATCTACACCATCACTGACGAAGCGCCCGCGCTCGCCACCTACAGCTTCCTGCCCATCGTGCAGGCCTACGCGAAACAAGCCGGCATCAACGTGGAAACCCGCGACATCTCCGTCGCCGCCCGCATCCTCGCCGTCTTCTCGGACAAACTCCCCGCCCACCAGAAGACCCACGATGCCCTCGCCGAACTCGGCGCCCTCACGCTCAAGCCCGAGGCCAACATCATCAAACTCCCCAACGTCTCCGCCTCCATCCCCCAGCTCAAGGCCGCCATCGCCGAGCTCCAGGCCAAAGGCTACGCCCTCCCCGATTTCCCCGAAGTCCCTTCCACCGACGCCGAGAAAGACGCCCGCGCCCGCTACGCCAAAGTCCTCGGCTCCGCCGTCAACCCCGTCCTCCGCGAGGGCAACTCCGACCGCCGCGCCCCCAAGGCCGTCAAAGACTACGCCCGCGCCCACCCGCACTCCATGGGCGCCTGGTCGCCCGCCTCCAAAACCAACGTCGCCTCCATGACCGCCGGTGACTTCTTCGGCAACGAGCAGTCTCTTACCACCCCCGTCGCCACCACCGTCCGCATCGAGTTGGTCAAAGCCGACGGCTCCATCCTCGTCCTCAAGGACAAGACTCCCCTCAAGGCCGGCGAGATCCTCGACGCCACCGTCATGCGCAAGGCCTCCCTCGTCGCCTTCTACGAGAGCGCCATCGCCCGCGCGAAGAGCGAAGGCACCCTACTCTCCCTCCACCTCAAGGCCACCATGATGAAGGTCTCCGACCCCATCCTCTTCGGCCACGCCGTCAAAGTCTTCTTCAAAGACGCCCTCGCCAAACACGCCGCCACCCTCGCCACCCTCGGCGTCGATCTCAACAACGGCCTCGGCGACCTCGTCGCCAAGATCGAAAAACTCCCCGCCGCCGAGAAAGCCGCCATCGAGGCCGACCTCGCCGCCGCCTACGCCGCCGGCCCCGCCCTCGCCTACGTCAACTCCGACAAAGGCATCACCAACCTCCACGTCCCCTCCGACGTCATCGTGGACGCCTCCATGCCCGCCATGATCCGCACCTCCGGCCAGATGTGGAACAAGGCCGGCAA
>JBEGTN010000335.1:0-5232 GCA_041179405.1 Verrucomicrobiota bacterium | reverse complement strand
CGGCCTCGACGCCGACCACCTCGGCCCCCATGAGGCGCATGCGAAAGACGTTCAACGCCTGCCGGTCCATGTCCACCGCCCCCATGTAAACGCGGCATTGCAGGCCGAACTTCGCGCACACGGCAGCCGTGGCGACGCCATGCTGGCCGGCGCCGGTCTCGGCGATGACGCGTGGCTTGCCCATGCGTTTGGCGAGGAGGACCTGACCGATGGCGTTGTTGATCTTGTGCGCGCCGGTGTGGAGAAGGTCCTCGCGCTTGAAATAGATTTTCGCTCCGCCGCAGTGCGCGGTCAGCCGCTCGGCGAAATAGAGTTCGGTGGGACGGCCGGCGAACTCCTTGAGGTGGCGGTGCAGCTCCTCGACGTAGGCGGGGTCGTGGCGGGCGGTATCGTAAACCTCGGCGAGCTCCTTCAGCGCGGTCACAAGCGTCTCAGGCACATAGGCTCCGCCAAACGCGCCGAAACGACCGTGGGCATCGGGCAGGGATTCAGGCGAAACAGCAGCGGAGGAAGAAGCGGTGGAGACCATGGGGACGAACAATTCAGTGCAGCCCGGGCTCGCTGGCAAACGGGTTTTAGCGATGAAGTGCTATTGAGTGGAAAATCGTTCCATGCCGGCTCGATTAAAGCCCCCTAATAAGCGCCCCACTGGTCCGCAAAAAAACAAACCCCGTTCCGCCATAAGCAGGAAACGGGGTCGATTGAGGAACCAAAAAACAAGGCTCTCCCTATGCCGTGGCGCCTAACGGCGCCCGGACTTACTTCGCGAAGACGATCTTCGCGGTGTGCGACTTGGCGCGGGCGGCGGCGTTTTTGTGCACGACGCCGGACTTCGTGGCCTTGTCCATGGCGGCGACGTAGGCCTTGGCGGCAGCCTTGGCGGCTTCCTTGTCGGTGCCGGCAGCGGCTGCGACGAGCTTCTTGTTGAGAGTCTTGATGCGGGTCTTGGTCGCCTTGTTACGCGCGGTGAGGCGGGTGGTCTTGCGGGCGGCTTTGATGGCGGACTTGGTATTGGCCATGGGAGTGGGTGTGTTGGTTTAAGTAAAGGTTTAGAACCTCAAAGCGGTCCGCCTGAGTCAAGGGCCATTTCTGGATTTCACGGGCCGCCCCTCCACCTTGTTTGTTTTAAACCTACTATGCAGTCGCCAGCCTACACCGGATAACCATTGCTCTCAGCATCCCCATGAAACTTTTCCTCACCCTCGTTTTCATCATAGTGCTCGCCGGTGGAGCCTACTTTTTGTTCGTGGATCGTTCGCCCCCGGTGAGCTCCGCCGCCACCACTTGGTCCGCCGAGGCCCAAGTCGAGCTCACAACGCTTCTCTCCGATCTGATGAAAGCCAGCCAGTCCAACGACTGGAAGGCGTTCGACGCCGACCTGGACAAAGCCGATGCCCACCTCGCGAAAGCCCCCGCCGATGCCGACACCCTGAATTTCCGAACCGCAATCAGCAGCTATCGCTCTCAACAACAACTCCGCGCCCAGCTTCCCAAGTAGCGCATTAGGTCGCGTGAACTAGCACTGGTTTGCCATGGCCCCGCCCCTCCCCTGCGCCAGGATTCGAGCCGTGTCTCGACGGATGTTTCTTCTCGTGGCCGCCGGTTTGTCCGCGCACCCGCTGCACGCGCAATCAGCGGACGAAGATGCGCCCGCACCGCCCGTCATGCTGGAGCCGTTTAACGTGGAGGGCGAAGACGAGAGTTCGCCCCAATACGATCCCACCGGGCTCGACGGCAGCCGCGCGGAGCTCAGCGAACCCCCTTTCGCCAACGACCTGCTCTCCGACCCCGCCTTCGCCGAGATGCCGCTCAACGAACTCGACCAGGAACTCGAAGCTCTCATCGCGTCCCGCGCCAACGCCGCCGAGATCGCCGCCGGCTCGGAAAACATCAATCTGCGTGGCTTCCCCGCCCCGCTTCGGCGCAACGGCTTTTCCCAGGTCGGCATCCCCGAGATTTTGAACGGCGAAGGCGGCGAACTCGTCATCGGTTCGCTGGTGCCGGTGATCGGACGCGCCGCGCCCGGCGGTATCCGTAACACCCTTACCGCCCGCCCAAAAGGTCGCGAATCCCGCCAACTGGAAGCCTCGGTCGGCACCAATGGCGGCCGGCGCGCCCAGGCCCGCGCCACCGGCGTGATCGCCCCGAAAAAGTCATGGTATCTCGTCTCCGGCGGCTGGTCCGGCTCGGAGGGCCCGCAACATTCCGCCTATAGCTCGCAAGCCACCGCCCGCCTCGCGCTCGCCATCCGCCACTCTCGTTCCACCAGCACGCTGTGGTCTTTCGATGTCCTGGATTACCACGGCAACCCCGCCCCGGGCATACCCGAGTATCGGCTGGTTCCAGGCGGTCCTATTGCAGGTCCCTATTTACCGCTCGCCCGTTTCCACACCTACGGCCCTCGCGCCGATGTCCGCCGTCAGGCCGCCTCTCTTGGCTTGCAGCTCGAAAGCCAGCTCCGTCCGGATCTCGCCCTCAGCTCCTCGACCCAGTTTTTTGGCCGCCGCTCCGCCCAGGATCGTTTCACCACCGGTCAATACATCGTGAGCACCGGCGTCTTCTCCGGCGTGCGCGAACCCTCGCACCGCGAGGAGGGTTTTGAGGGGGGCACTCACCAGACTGACCTGACGCGACGCTTTCACTTGCTCGACTCCGAGCACAAGGTCCTCGCCGGCTTTGAGTTCACCGCCTCTCGCGATCAGGACAAGACTCGCGGCCTGCTTGCGGCGGACCGTGTCGCGTTGCTGCCCGTGACCGTGCGGACTTTCGACCCCTACTCTCCCGATTACTACCGTCCGGACTACTCACCCGCCGTCTACCGCCGAGTCATCACCGACCGCCAGAATCTCCTCGGCCACGCCGCTTTCGTGACCTCCCTGCGCTCCGCCTTCGACCACGGACGCACCGTTTTCACCACCGGCCTGCGTCGTGACTTTAACTTAATCGAGGTGAACGACAATCGCGTCGGCGCCGCCACGCCCCGCGCCGATAAAAACCTCGCCAACACGTCCGCCCACTTGGGTGTCAACCAGCGCCTCGGCCGCCACGTGCTCCTGTTCGCCACCGCCAGCTCCGCCGTCCAGCCCTCCTCCCGCGTCGATGCCCGCACCGGCAAGATCCAGAACAACGCCTCGACCAGCGGCATCGAGTTAGGCGCCCGCGCCAGCCTCTTTGATCGCAAGCTCACCCTCGGCGTCATGGGCTTCGCCTACACCAACGCCGACATCGTGCGGCGCAACCCGCTCTACCAGGACCCCGTCGCGGACGCCAACCAGACCCAGCCCCAGCTCGTCACCAGCGGCGAAGAGGAGTTCCGCGGAGTCACCGCCCAGATCGGCTGCAAACCCACTCCCGAATGGACCGCCACGACCCGCGCCTCCTGGACTCACGCCTACACCGTATCCTCGCCCGACCTGCCCGAGGAAGAGGGACTGCAACTCACACAACTGCCGCGCTTCACCGCCGGCGGTGGCCTGCGATACTCGTTTCAGTCCAGCAGCCTGAAGGGACTTTCCATCGGCGGCAACGTCACCCACATCGGCGAAGTCGTGCAAAACTACGCCCGCCCCGGCCGCCAGCGGCTCGACTACCCGGCCTACACCGTCGCCAACCTCGACACCGGCTACAGCTGGACCAGCGGCAAACTCGCCCACTCCGTCAGCGCCGGCATCGGCAACCTATTCGACACGGACCTGCTGGCCAAAACCGCCCGCGTCGGCGCCGAGCGCAGTCTCACCCTCGGCTGGCGCGTGGCTTTCTGAGCGTCGCGTGGCCGGAAAAACTAACTAAAATCGGCCCGCCCCCATATTCCGGCCGGTGCATCACAGCACTGCCACCGTGCGGATTGATCTCAAAACCAAGAACGCCTCGAAGGTGGCGGCGAATTATTTGTATAAATGAATCCCAACTTTTTTCGCGTTATCGCGCTGGTGTTGAGTGGTGGGTTGCTGGGCTGCCAATCAACCGCTACACGTTCGCAGTTGGCGGGTGAGCGCGAGCAATTTGCCAGCATTTATCAGGACGAGAAACAACCCACGGCTGAACCGGTCACCTTCTTGAGTTATTCAAACGGTGATTCGCCTGTGACCGACGGCGACGTGGTCACCGATTTGGGTGGCGGCACATTCATTCACGCGGCGGCGGATTCCTGGCCTGCGCTGGTTGCCAAGGTCAAACCGATGTTTGCCTGGAATGGCTGCGACCTGCTGTGGATCGAGCCGGACACCAACGGGCAACCGCAGTTCGTGCTGGATGAAGCCTACCTTTATCAGCCGACCAACCAGCCACGCCAATGGGTTCTGCTGCGGTCGATCACTCCAAAAATGGGCCCGCCAGAGGTGCGACCAGAAGCACCGCGATTCTTCTACTCCCGCTACAACTTGTTTACGGTGGCGACGCTGCAAAAGACGGTTCCCCATTCCGATCACGGGGATAATTACGCCGTGGCCATTTCCACCAACCGGCGGCAGGGAGTCATTTATGAAATCGGCTGGCAGCGGGAGATGAGCATCGGCACTGCTCACCCGGAATATGGCCGGCGGATTTATCTCTGGAAAGACCGCGCCGCACACTGGCATTTCGTCGGTGAAGGACCGGAGGAAGGCTGGGCGCGGGGAGGCGGGCAGACGGTGACATCGCGGGTGGTTTGGCAGGATTCAAAAACCAATGCTTCGCCCTTTCAAATCCGGTTTCATTGTGAGGAAACGACCTTGCCCGACAATGTCTCCGCCGATGACTCAAACCCCAGTGATCCGCCTTACGTGACGATTTGCACCGACTATGTGTTGGAGGGGCAACTGCCGGCAATCCGTCAACCCGTCGGGGACCATCCGTATTTGTTGGCCCAAAGCCGTGACACCCTGGAAAAAATCGTCTTTCGCCTCGGCTTTTTCCTGCCGGGTTGGGGTAATGGGTCGGACACAGCCAGACAACAATCCGAGAAACAGCGCGTGTTGGAGGCATGGCAAACCGCCATCCTGTGGTTAAACCCCAATCTGTCGCAACGCGGAGAAATCAGCGCCGGCACGCGGGTGGAACTCGTCAATCCCGGGGAGCTTGAAAACCATCTGATTGAAATTGCGCGCCACCTGGACGCGGAATCAAAAGCTCAATCGGGTATGATCCGGAGACCTAGGTGACAAATTGTCCGGGGACATAGCTTATAACCTAAAACCGGCAATGGAAACCGCGGATTACGCGGATGAACGCGGATATCAGAAAATTACGGAATAT
>JBEGTN010000334.1:0-3400 GCA_041179405.1 Verrucomicrobiota bacterium | reverse complement strand
GGCTGGACGGCGCCGGGTATCCGGAGATTTGATACGGTGAAGCCGGTGAGGCCGGCCTTGGGCTTGGAGCCGCGGCCGGTGGCGCCCTCGTCGCGAATCTCGCCGCCGCTGCCGGTGGCGGCGCCGGACCAGGGGGAGATGGCGGTGGGGTGGTTGTGGGTCTCGACCTTGCAGAGGATATGGACGGGCTCGGTGTGGGCAGCGTATTCGTGGGTGACGGGGTCGGCCCAGAAACGACCGCCGGTGGTGCCGGCGAGGACGGCGGCGTTGTCCTTGTAGGCGGAGAGGATGCCCTCGGGGTGGAGGGTGAAGGTGTTCTTGATCATCTGGAACAGCGACTTGTCCTTGGCGGAGCCGTCGATTTCCCAGGTGGCGTTGAAGATCTTGTGGCGGCAGTGCTCGGAGTTGGCCTGGGCGAACATCATGAGCTCGATGTCGTTGGGGTCGCGGCTGAGGGTGGTGAAGGCTTTGACGAGGTAGTCGATCTCGTCGTCGGCGAGGGCGAGGCCGAGGGCGGTGTTGGCCTCGACGAGGGCGGCGCGGCCCTGGGTGAGCACGGGCACGCTCGTCATGGGGGCGGGTTGGGCGTGGCTGAAGAGGGCGGAGCAGGCGTCGAGGGAGTCGAAGACGACCTGGGTCATGCGATCGTGGAGCTTGCCGCGCAGGGTGGCGAGCTGGTCGGCGGAGAGGACGGAGAGGGGCTTGGCGAGGGCGGAGTTGTCGATATCGAGGGTGAACTCGACGACGCGCTCGATGCGTTTGACGGGGGAGAGGCCGCAGATGTGGGCGATGTCGGTGGCCTTGGAGGACCAGGGGGAAATGGTGCCGGGGCGGGGGGCGATGATCTGGACGAGGCCGGAGACGGCGACCTCCGCGCGGCGGGGGCCGTAGGTGAGGAGTTTTGCCAGGACCGATTGCTGCTCGGCGGAGAGTGCGGCGGCAGGGTCGGCGAGCTCGGCCACGTGGACGAAGCGGGCGGCGAGGGCGCGGACGGGGAGGCCGGAAGCGACGAGATCGGCGCGCAGTTTTTCCAGGCGAAACGGAGAGAGGGCGGAGGAGCCGCGAAGGGTTAACATGGTCGGGAAAGGGGCGACGGTTTCGGATATGCGCGGGGTGGTCAAGGGGGCGTGCGCCCGGACGCAAATATGAGTTATAATAAGTATGAAGCGCTTTTTTACAGGAGCGGAAAAATTGGGCGTAAAAAGCCGTTGACCAAACGTGACGAGCTAGCCTGATGACCGCTTTGAATCCCCCGTGACGATTCCACCCAGCGCCCAGCCTTCGCAGCACGCTTTTATGAGGTTGAAAAACTCTGTCCATTCGGGGCGCTCAATCCGCCGGTTAAGGTCGTTTCTTCGTTTCTCGATCCTGTTTTCGCGACGCTTGCCGAACGAGGGAACGGAGCGTTTCATTTTCAATTTCACCGATCCATGTCCGATAAAATAACCCACGAGTGCGGTATCGCGTTAGTCCGGCTGTTAAAGCCCTTATCCTATTATCAGGAGAAATACGGCACGCCGCTGTGGGGCTTTACGAAGCTATTCCTGCTCATGGAAAAGCAACATAATCGCGGCCAGGACGGCGCGGGCGTGGCCTGCGTGAAGCTCGATGTGGCGGCCGGCGATCCGTTCATGTTTCGCGAGCGCTGCGTGAAGGCCAACCCGCTCGACCGCATTTTCAAGACCCTGCTGGCGCAATACGAAGAAAAGAAGGCCGCCGGTGAGATCCATCCCGAGTTCGCCCACACGGTGAAAAAGCATTTCGACTTCGGCGGCGAGGTCCTGCTCGGCCATTTACGCTACGGCACTTCTGGCGGTTACAACATTTCCTCGTGTCACCCGTATTTCCGGCGCTCGCCCTGGCCGACGCGCAATCTCGCGCTCTGCGGTAATTTCAACATGACCAACACCGAGGAGCTGAACCAGTCGCTCATCGGTATGGGCCAGCATCCGATCTTCGCGACCGATACCCAGGCGCTTCTGGAAAAAATCGGGTTCTTCCTCGATGAGGAACACGACGACATCTACCGCGGGCTCCGTGCGCAGGGGCTGAAGGGCGAGGAAATCGCCCACCTCATCAGCGAACGCCTCGACCTCGGGCGGGTCATCACCCGCTCCGCCGCCAAGTGGGACGGCGGCTACACCCTGTGCGGCCTTATCGGCAATGGCGACGCCTTCGTGGCACGCGATCCGGCGGGCATCCGTCCGGCGTTTTATTTCCAAAACGACGAGGTTATCGCCTTCGCCTCCGAACGCGCCCCGCTCCAGACGATTTTTGACCTCGCCGCGCCCCAGGTGAAGGAGCTGCCACCCGGCCACGTGATGGTGATGAAGCGCGATGGCCGCATCAGCGAGACGCAGTTCACCGCGCCACTACCCCGCGCCTCGTGTTCCTTCGAGCGCATCTATTTCTCGCGTGGCAACGACCTCGATATTTACAAGGAGCGCAAGGCCCTCGGCTCCCTCCTCACCGACCAGGTCTTGAAGGCCATCGGTCACGATTGGGGCCGCACCGTGTTCAGCTTTATCCCCAACACCGCCGAGGTCGCTTGGTTTGGCCTCATGCACGGCCTGCGCGAGAAGCGCCGCGCCGAGGTGAAGGCCGGCATCCTCGCCGCCGCCGCCAAGGGCGAGATCACCGAGGCCCTGCTCGATGAACTCATCACCAACAACTGGCCGCGCGGCGAGAAAGTCGTCTCCAAGGACATCAAGCTGCGCACCTTCATCGGCCAGGAGAACATGCGCAACCACCTCGCCAGCCACATCTATGATATCAGCTACGGCTCGGTGCAGCCCGGCGACAACCTCGTGTGCGTGGACGACTCCATCGTGCGCGGCACCACCCTGCGCAAATCCATCTTGCGCATCCTCACCCGCCTCCAGCCGCGCAAGATCGTGATCGTCTCGACCGCGCCGCAAATCCGTTACCCGGATTGCTACGGCATCGACATGTCGCAGCTGGGCAAGTTCATCGCCTTCGAGGCGGCCATCACCTTGCTCAAGGAACGCGGCCAGACCGAGCTCATGCGCGAGGTTTACGAACTTTGCCGCGAAGCGGTGGCGAAGGGGGAGTCGGTCAACTACGTGCAGCGCCTCTACACGCCGTTCACGCCCGAGGAGATTTCGGCGAAGATCGCCGAGTTCGTGCGCCCGAGCGGCGTTGAGTGGAACGGCGAAATCGAGGTGATTTTCCAGACCCTGGAAAACCTCCATGCCGCCTGCCCGCAGCACAGCGGCGACTGGTATTTCTCCGGCAAATACCCGACCCGCGGCGGCTACCGCGTCGTGAACCAAGCCTACGTCAATTACTACGAAAACAGCGAGGGCGGCCGCAGTTATTGAGTCATGGGGAAAACTGATAACGACAACGGCCCGGCGATGCCGCGCATTTACACCATCCG
>JBEGTN010000333.1:0-3630 GCA_041179405.1 Verrucomicrobiota bacterium | reverse complement strand
CGTTGCGAGCGAGACGGGTCACGGAGCGGAGCGGCAACAGAGCGGGATGTCGGGCGAGAATCGCACTCCAAAGGGCATCAGAATTCACAGGCGGCGGCAGAGCCAAAGACTCGGAAGCGATACCAGCGAGGCGGCGGGCCTGAGCAAAGTAGAGAATGGTCATTGAGAATGCTGAGAAGGTAGCGGGAGCATCCTGCTCCCGTTGATCCTAGTGGGAGCTGGAAGCTCCCGCTACTTTGGTTGGATTTTCGCGAATGTATCGGCGAATCGCGTGCATCGCCGATTCGTTTCTCACGATGTGATCATAGGACTCATGCTGCCAACACGAGCCTGTCTGTCCTAAACGGCGATTGATGCGATTGGCGGTGAATGATTTCCAGGCGTGTAATATTTCAACGAGCGCGTGTCCGGCCAGCGGCTTGAACAGCACATGAACGTGATTGGGCATCACCACGTATTCATCCAAGACATAACGCTGGCCATCGAAGAAACGAAGGGCGTCGTGGACAATCTCGGCATTTTTAGGATCGCGCAACACACAGGAGCCGCTCCCGGCGTCCAGCAACGTTTCATAGCGTTCGGAAAAGAGCCGATGGTATTCCGCGAGTTCATCTCGGGACAAGCGGGCGAGGTCGCGGGAATAGAGCCAGCGTTCGCGTTGGGTTTTGATTTCCTCGGCTACGGCGCGAGGGAGCGCATCAGCCAGGCGAAACGTGACAAAATACCACACCGCGCCCTGCTCCCAGTGCGGCAGATTTCCGCTGGAGCGGATATCTATTTCGGTAAGCGGATTGAAGAAATCGCATAAAGTAGCGGGAGCATCCTGCTCGCGCGCACCCATGGCGGAAGGGGAGCTGGAAGCTCCCCCTACTATGGTAGCGGGAGCATACTGCTCCCGTTTTCCGAACCGGGAGCTGGAAGCTCCCGCTACTTTGCTGGTTTCGTCGCGGGCGGATGAGTGCTCCATAACAAGACCTCACAGAAAATCAGCCGCCTATCGCAGTCATCGGGCGATCCGGATGGTAGTTGTCGTGGAACTCGTGCTTTTCCGGTTTTTGGGCGATTGCCTGGGCAATGGCGGCTTCGAGTTGGTCGCTGGCGAGCGCGGCGGTGAGGTCGAGTTCGCCGTGGCGACCGAGACAGGGGCGGAGTTTGCCGTCAGCGGTGAGGCGGAGCTTGTTGCACGTCGCGCAAAAATCTTGTTCGGAGAGAGCGCCGATAAAGCCGATGCGGGAGCCGGGGAGATCGCCGCATTCGTGGTAGCGGGCGGGGCCGTGGCCGGCGCGGTAGTCGGGCAAGGCTGCCAGCGGACCGAGGGCGTTTTCGAGGAGGGCGCGGGTGTCGGCGAGCGAGAGGAAGTTCGCCGGAGTCAGCACATCGGTGCGGGTGAGCGGCATCAGCTCGATGAAGCGAATCGGGATGCGGCGGGCGGAGGCGAAGCGCACGAGGGCGGGCAACTCGTGCTCGTTGACGCCGCGCATGAGCACGGTGTTGAGCTTCACGAAGAGGCCGTGCGCGAGGGCGGCGTCGATCCCGGCGAGGACTTGCGTGAGATCGCCGCCAGTGATGCGGCGGTAGGCGGCGGGGTCGAGGGCATCGAGGGAGATGTTGACCGAGCGCACGCCGGCGGCGGCAAGGTCGGCGGCGAGGGGCGCGAGGCGGGTGCCGTTGGTGGAGAGGCCGAGCGAGTGGAGGTTTTCCAGGGCACCGATGCCTTGGGCGATTTCGAGGAGGTCGGCGCGCAGGAGGGGTTCACCTCCGGTGAGACGGAACTTGGTGAAGCCGAGACCGGAGGCGGCGCGGGCGATGGAGACGAGCTGGGCGGCGGTGAGGTGGTCGGCGCGCTTGGCCCAGCCCTTGTAACCCTCGGGCATGCAATACAGGCAGCGCTCGTTGCACCGGTCGGTGACGGAGATGCGCAGGTAGTCGATGGAGCGTCCGAAGGGATCGAGCATGGGCGGATCTTAGGCGAGGCGGCGCGGGTCAGTAAACATATTCGGCCTGGAGCCAGAACTTGGTCGTGTCCTTGTGAGCGGCGGTGGAGCCGGCGACGGCGGCGGTTTCCTCGGCGGTGTAGAAGGCGGCCTTGGCGGTGAAGCTCAGGTGGGCGTCGAATTTATAGGCGAGTTGGAGGTCGATTTCGGAGCCGATGTCGGCGGCGGCCTCGGTGGTGCCGAATTTATGATACTGGGCCTGCGCGGTGAGATCGGCCGGCAGGGTGGCTGTGGCCCTCAGGTAGAGGTCGGTGAGGCCGGCGTTAGGCGTGGTGAGAAATTTGTCGGCCCAGCCATTGAAGGTATGAAGCGTGGCAATCGGAGTCTTAAAGCCGGAACCGGCGGCACCGTGGTCCGAACCGAGGACCTCGTAGCCGGCGGTGAGCGCATAGGCCTTGGTGGCGGCGCCCAGCTCGGCGACGTAGTAATCGCTGCGGTAGTTGAGCGTGCTGGAGCCGTAGTCGGACTGGGTGGCGGCTTCGATGCGGTAGGTGGCCTTCACGTTGTCGCACACGGGACGGGCTCCAGCGAAACTGAGGCCGTAGGTTTGGGAGGAGTTATTGAACGCAGCCTGGGCCAGATGGTCGAAATCGAGCAGGTAGCCGTAGGCGGTGAGGGTGCCGTATTTGCAGGCGGAATTAGCAATGTTGAACAGGTGGGAATTCGAGGCCCAGTCGTATTGCGCGGTCGAGTCGTCGAAGACGCGGTTGACGCGGTTCAGGTAAACGTAGGTGAGCGTGGTCTTCTTAAAGGATTTATCCTGAAGGACGACGGCGTCGAAGGTCTGCTGGTTTTGACGCCAGCCGACGTCGCCGACAAAGCGGGCGTTGTCGAGCACTAGGCGCTGGCGGCCGACGGTGGCCTTGGCGTGATCGTAGGCGTAGGAGAGCCAGGCTTGGTTGAGGTCATACTGCTCGGGGTCGGCAATGGTGGCGCTGGCGGGGGCGGCGTTGACGCCGGTGCCGTCGTAATAATCGCCCGCGATGGGCGCGGTGGCCTCGCCCTCGACCATGGCCTGAAAGCCCTGGTAAAGCGCGGTGGTGTAGCCGAGGCGAAGCCGGGCGGTAAGCGCGTCGGCGTCCTGCAAGGCGTCCTGCTGGACGGACTCGTAGCGCAGGCGGGCGTTGAGGGAAATTTTGCCATGAGTCACAGCATCGCCGAATGAGGCGGGGGCGGCGGGCGTGGCGGGGGCCGTGGGGGCGGATGGAGTCGGGGCGGCAGTCTGGGCCGAGGCCGTGGCGCAGAGCGCGAAGGCAAGTGAGACGCGGGCGAAGCAAGGACGGGATTTCATGGTGGGGAGATACGGGGACAGGGGTTAAATGGTAACAGAATAATTGGAGCCGAGGCATATCGGCTCGGAGACTTAATATCTGAGTTAATCTGTGCGACTGTGGTTAAACTGGTTTGGAATTAGGGTTGGTGCCGGAAAACTTCGGAGGACGGAGTTTTAACCACAGATTACACAGATGACGGAAGGATCGGATTAGCGAGCAGAGCGTCGAGCCAATGGTGCATGAAGGCGTGGAGGGTGTCGCGTCCTCCGTTGCCGGGAGCGCGGAGGCGGCGGCGAAAGTGAGGCGAGTGTGTGTAGTGTTCGCGCGCGCGCCGGGCGAGTTGGCGGGCGAACGTGTCGGGC
>JBEGTN010000332.1:0-3171 GCA_041179405.1 Verrucomicrobiota bacterium | reverse complement strand
GTGGAGGACCCTGCGATACCAGCGAAGGAGCCGCCGGTGGAGTCAACGAAGACGCCGGCATCGACGGTGACGTAGTAGGTCTTGCCGTAGGTGAGCACGCCATTGCGCGGGTAGATCGTGGCGGTGTTGCCGGAGATCGTGATGGCGTAGTAGTTGAAATTGGTGAGCCCGCCGATGGTCTTGTTCTGCACCGGCAGGTCGCGGGTGGAGAGGGTGGAACCGGCGCGGAGAACATTCTTCAAGGTGGTGGCGGCAACCATGTCCACGGTGTCAACGGGGGTAGTGGGGTTGGAGGCGTCGTAGATCTTGATGAAGCCGGAAACGCCGGCGGTGACCGGGCTGCTGAAGGTGATGGACAGGCGGGTGTCGGGCAAGATGGAGGAGATGCCGACCGAGGGGGTGGTGGCGGTGGAAGTAAAGCCCGACGCGAGCACCGCGACCGAGGCGATGGCGCTGGTGGCGGTGCCCACGGAGTTGGTGATGACGACGGAATAGTTACCGGTGTTGGCACCCGTGGCGGAGCCCACGGAGTAGGTGGCGGAGGTCGCGCCGGAGATGGCGACGCCGTTGCGCTTCCATTGGTAGGTCGGGGCGGGGGTGCCAATGGCGGTGACGGAGAGGTTGATGGCGGCACCAGCGGCAACGGTCGCGCCGACGGGCTCTGCGGTTACAGACGGAACCTGGTTAACCGTGAGCGTGGCGGCGGTGCTGGTGGCGGAGCCCTGCCCGTTGGTCACCACGAGGCGGTAGAGGCCGGTGTTGGCGAGCTGGGCGTTTGACACGGTGTAGCTAAGCGCGGTGGCCCCCGAGATGTCGGCGTAGTTGGCGCCAGCGTCCGAACTGAATTGCCACTGGTAGGTGAGCGGAGCGGTGCCGCTGGCCGTGGCGGTAAAGGTGTTGGAGGCTCCGACGAGCAAGGCGGCGTTGGAGGGGTTGGCCAAAACAGAGGGTGCCACGCTGCCGGAGGTGACGGTGAGGGTGGCGTTGGTGCTGGTGACTGAACCGGCCACGTCGGTCACGGTGACTTTATAGTCGCCGGCGTCATCGGTAATGACGCTGCCGATGGCGTAGGAGGTGGTGGTGGCGCCGGAGATGGCGACGTTGTTCTTATACCACTGGTAGCTGAGCGCGGCGCCGCCTCCGCTGGCGGCCACGTCGAAGCTGACGCCCTCGCCCACGGCCTTGGTCCGGCTGAAGGGCTGGAGGCTGATGACGGGGACGATAGTAGTGGCGGCGGTGGTGGTTACGGTGATGTTTTTCACGTCCACACGCTGGGTGGTGCCGGTGGCGGTGCCGTTATAACGGAAGCCGAAGGCCAAGGCGTCGAACGTATCGGTCGGGATACTGGTGCTGACGACCGTCCGGTCCATGAGCATCACGGTCGAGTTCGCGTTGTCAAAAAGCTTGGAGGTGATGCTCAGCGCGGCGGCCCCCGTCTTGGTGATAGTGAGGATGGTGGTGTAGGTAGAGCCGGCAAGGAGGGCGGTCACGGTGGAAGTGGCGTTGGTGCCGATCGTGACGGTCCCCGAGTAGCTGTAGGTCACATCCTGATTGTTGGCGGCGACGGCGGTCTGGACCGGGCGGGTGCCGATCAAATGCGCGGTGGTGTTGGCCGCGATGCGACTCACGTAGCCGTTCCAGTTTTGAGCGTTGCCGGCGGAAGCGGTGGTGCCGACCAAGCCACCCGGTTTCGGTTGGATTTGGCCGCCGTTATAAAGACCTACAAGTAAATAACTACTGGGGCTTCCTATAAGGTTCTCAACAGGAGTGAAGGCAATGGTCATCTCCACGGATTCGCCGATGTTGGACAGCGTGATCGGATACTTCGCGAATAAAGCCTCAACCATATTCACAGCGGAGGTGGTGGACGGCAGGCCGAAGCGCATATAGCCCAAACCAATGCTGGTGGTCTGAATAGCCTTAGCCGAGATCTGCTGGTAAGCCGTGGCGCTGATGGAGGGCGTCGCCGGGGTCGGAGTGGTGTTGTTGATGGTGGAACCTGATCCGCTCAAGTTGAACGTGTCGTTGAAGACCGTGGAGGTGTCAGCGTGCGCGACGCAGGCCAGGGACAGGGCGGAAAGAATCGTCCGAACGAAGCGTGGGTAGGAGTGCATAGACAAGGAGGGCTACTGCGTCCGCGCAGCAAAGATTCCGTTGGGGGGTAGGTGTGGGGTGGGGTTACGATTCAGAATTTCACTTTACGGGCGAAATCCCAAACGCATCGCGAGCGAGGAGAAATCGCGTGGCAATTCAATGGTCACCCTGCGCGCATTGTTGACCATGGTCCGGCCGCAGACGAAGACCACCGACCACCCGTCACATCTCCAGCCGGTCAAAGCGGCCGCTCGTGACCGACTGCGCGGGGCGGCGGTTTAGAAAGCGCCAGCGCAGGGACAAATAGAGCCAGCCGGTGGCGGCGGTGGCGAGCACGGCCAACACGCTCGAGAGCGGGAAACCACCGCCAAACGCGGCCAGCGCGACGCAGCCGGCCCAGAGCAAGAGCAAGGCGATCACGGGCAGCGAAAATGTGGTTGATAACTGAATACGCTCCGCAGGCGCCAGGCGAACGCGGGCCACAAGCAGCGCGCCGATCAGACCGGCGGGGCCGACCGATATGACCGGAACGCCCGGGAAAAGCGCGCAGGCCAACAGCGACCCGACACCCACGCACAGCGCCCCGTAAAGCGGCCACTCGCGCGGTTTCCAGTGGTTCTCCAGGGCGCCGGCCAGCCAGTAGAGAGCGAGGGCGTCGAAAACCAAATCGGTCAGTCCTCGCGTCAACAGGGCGGCGGTGAAGAGCCGCCATAATTCCCCGTGCCACACCGCGCGGGGCGCGAGGTCGAGATAGGCGGCGAGATCAAACGGCGCGAAGACCTGTGCCAGTCGAAGCGCGAGCATCGTCACGAGCAGGGCGAGGGTGGGCGTTGAGCAAGGCATAAACGTGGCGCGGTCGGCGGGGGGGTCAGCGGCGGAGCAAACGACGCCACCAGGCGGCGGACTTTACCGGCTCGGCGGCGAGAGAGGCGCGCAGACGGTCGGCGACCTGCGGCGGCACGGGGGTCTGCGCGGCGTCGTGACGAAGCAGGGCCTCGGGGGTGGCGAACTCGGCGGCGCCGGGCGCGGAGTTTTGCTGCTGAGCCTGGGTGCTGGCCTCGGACGAGGCCTGGGATT
>JBEGTN010000331.1:0-5068 GCA_041179405.1 Verrucomicrobiota bacterium | reverse complement strand
TTCGCCAGCTCATCGGCGGATTTGCCGTCGAGTTCCTCTTGTTTCAGTGAGATCGGAAAGTGCGTGTTGCACCAGCCGACCAAACCCTCGGTAGCGGCGGCGGTCACCGAGCCCTTGCTCGCGTAACCGGCCAGCTCGAGACGCGAGAAAAGCTCTTCCTCGACCTGTTCAAAGATAATGTCCTTGGCGCGCTCGGCGTGGATCGCCGCGTTGCGAATGCCATAGACGACCTCGCGCTGTTGATTGAGCACGTCGTCGTATTGAAGCAGACGCTTGCGCTGGGAAAAATTCTGCTGCTCGACTTTTTTCTGCGCGCTCTCGATGGAGCGGTTGAGCCACGGGTGCTCGAGCTCTTCGCCGTCTTTCATCGAGCCTTCCATCATGCGCGAGGCGAGGTTGCCTTGCAGGAAAAGACGCATGAGGTCGTCCTCGAGGGAGAGGAAAAACTTGGTCAGACCGGGGTCGCCCTGACGCGAACAACGTCCGCGCAACTGGCGGTCGATGCGGCGGGATTCGTGGCGCTCGGTGCCGATGACGTAGAGGCCGCCCAGCTCGCGCACGCCCTCGCCGAGTTTGATGTCGGTGCCGCGGCCGGCCATGTTGGTGGCGATGGTGACGCCCCCGCGCTGGCCGGCGCGGGCCACGATCTCGGCCTCTTGCTGGTGGAACTTCGCGTTCAACACCGTGTGAATGATGCCGGCGCGCTTCAACATGCGCGAGAGCACCTCGGAGGACTCGACGGAGACGGTGCCGACGAGCACGGGCTGGCCGCGTTTGTTGGCGAGCTCGATCTCCTTGACCACGGCGTTGAACTTGTCGCGGCGGGTCTTGAAAATGGAGTCGTTCTTGTCGATGCGGATGCAGGGGCGGTGGGTGGGCACGACCTGCACGGTGAGCTTGTAGATGTCGTGGAACTCGGTGGCCTCGGTCTCGGCGGTGCCGGTCATGCCCGCGAGTTTTTCGTAGAGGCGGAAATAGTTCTGGATGGTGACGGTCGCGTAGGTGCGAGTCTCGCGCTCGATAGTGACGTTTTCCTTGGCCTCGACGGCCTGGTGCAAGCCGTCGGACCAGCGGCGGCCCGGCATGACACGGCCGGTGTTCTCATCGACGATCATGACCTTGCCCTCTTGCACGACGTATTGGACGTCGCGCTCGTAGAGCGAGAAGGCGCGGAGGAGCTGCGAGATGGCGTGGATATCCTCGGAGATGGCGGCGAAGTCCTGCTGGGCGGCGGCGCGCTTGGCTTCCTTTTCCTCGGGGGTGAAGACGGGATCGCGCTCGAGATCGCTGAACTGGGTGGCGAGGTCGGGCAGCATGAACGCGTCGGGATTATCCGGACGCAGGAGGGTGCGGCCTTTCTCGGTGAGGTCGGCCTGGTGCTGCTTCTCGTCGATGGAGTAGAAAAGCTCCTCCTTGAGTTTGTAATACTCGGTCTTCTGGAAGTCGGACTGGTATTCGATTTCGGTTTTATCGAGAAGCTTGCGCCACTCGGGGGCCTCCATGAGGCGCATGAGGAGCTTGTTCTTCGGGTTGCCGATTTTGACCTGCAACATGCGCAACGCGGCCTGGGTGCGATCCTCGGAGGTGAGGGAAGGTTTCTCGAGGATGGACTTGGCCTCGGCGACGAAGCTGTTGCAAAGGCGGAGCTGCTCGCCGACGAGCTTTTGCACCGGCGGGAGGAGGCGGGTGAAGGGCTGCTCGCGCTCGATCGGCGCGGGGCCGGAGATGATCAAGGGCGTGCGGGCCTCGTCCACGAGGATGGAGTCGATCTCGTCCACGATGCAGAACCAGTGGTCGCGCTGGACCTGGTCGTCCTTGCGGGTGGCCATGCCGTTGTCGCGCAGGTAATCGAAACCGAATTCGGAGGCCGTGCCGTAAGTGATGTCGCAGGCATACATCTCGCGGCGCTGATCGGAGGGCATCTGTTGTTGAATGCAACCGACGGTGAGGCCGAGGAAACGATAGAGGTGCCCCATCCACTCGGAGTCGCGGCGGGCGAGGTAGTCGTTGACGGTGACGAGCTGGGCGTTGCGGCTGGCGAGGGCGTTGAGGTAGAGGGCGCTGGTGGCGACGAGGGTCTTGCCTTCGCCGGTGGCCATCTCGGCGATGCGACCCTGGTGCAGGGCCATGCCGCCGATGAGCTGCACGTCGAAGTGGACCATGTTCCACTCCAGCTCCTGGCCGCAAACGAGCGCGCGCGTGCCGACGAGGCGGCGGGCGGCGTTCTTCACCGCCGCGAAGGCCTCGGGGAGGATGGCCTCGAGGGCGGCGTGCTTGTCTTTGGCCTCGGCCACGCGGGCTTTGAACTCGACGGTTTTGGCGCGCAACTGCTCGTCCGAGAGGGCGCGATACGATTCATCGAGCTCATTGATGCGCGCCACGATGGGACGCGCTTTCTCGATGAACTTGCGGTAGTGACGGCCGGCAAAAGGCTTGAACAGTAACGACAACATGGAACTGAAGAGCGTAGACTCGTCATCCTGCTTGGCAAACGGCAAATCGACTCTGGCACCGGTTGTAAAATCGTCGCTGCGCCGCGCCAGACGCAGGAGGGGCGTTTTTCCGTCTTGAGGCACCCGCCTCCGCACCGCATACCGAGCGGGTCTCGGCTGTTCTTCCCATGAAAATTCCCTCTGAAGCCCCTCGACTGCCCGTCCTCCCCTTCGTCGTCGCCGACGTGCTCCTGCTGCTCACCGCCGCTCTTATCGGCTGGCAGGCTCCTGCGCCACTGGGCGTTGCGCCGCTCGCCGCCATCTCCGCCTGCGTCGGCCTGGCCGCTATCGCAGGCCTGTTTCCGCTCATCCTTAACTTCAGCCGCGACCAGGACGAAGCCCTGCAAGAGCGTGCCAACCAGATCGAGGCGCTCGCCCGCACTGTGTCCGCCACGGCCGATCAAGTCAGCATCGCCGCCGCCAACCTGCCCGCCACCGCCGCCACCATTACCCAGCAGCTGGATGCGGCCAAAGCCCTCCCTGCCCTCCTGCAAACCCAGCTCAAGGAAGCTCAGGCGCAGATCGCAGCCGCAGCCGTAGCTGCCGCCGCAACAGCCCCGGTCAACAACGCCGCCTCCGCCTCTTCGGCCAGTGAAAACGCGGCTCTGCGCGAGGAGGCAGACTCTCTCCGCCGGGAACTCGTCGCTCTCCGCGAGGCCGACACCAATCGCTTCACCGCCGCAGTTGACGCCATCAGCCGTGTCACGGCTGAGATCGCCACCTTTGAAGCGCTTGCCAAACAACACGGCGAAGCCATCGCGCGGTTGCCCGCCCTTTCCGCCGACTCGACCCGCCAGACCACCGAGGCCATTGAAAAAGCCGCCGCCGCCGCCATCGCCCGCCTTGAAGCCGCCGCCGCGCAAAACCGTGCGACCCTTGAAGCCGCCGCCACCTCGGCCGTTACCGATGTCACCACTGAGCTGGATCGCACCACCAAGGCCGGTGCCGCCGCGTTGAGCGCTGCTCTCGCCACCGCCACCGCCGCCGCGCGGGCCTCGCTTGATTCCGCCATCGAAGCCAACCTGAAGACCGCGACTGCCACCCTAGCCGCGTCCCTGGAAAAACTCTCCAAGGCCGCAGCCTCCATCCCCGCGCCAGTTGTCACGCCAGTCGCCACGTCGGTCGCCACGTCGGTCGCCACGTCGGTCCCGGCACCGGTCGCCACGCCGACACCGCCCCCGGCAACTAGTCAATCATTGATTGACAAAGCTGTCTTGGCCGCGCCTGCACCTGCGGCTGCGGCACCTGTGATAACTGCGCCGGTGGCTCCTGTGGTTGCGCCAACCGTTCCCGTTGCATCCTCCACGTCAGTCGCATCCGCTCCGCCCGCTTTCACGGTTACGGCCGCGCCGAAGCCCGCTCCAGCCACCCCGACCCCTCCTCCGGTAAAGCCCACAGCGCCTCTTCCTCCACCGTTCCAGCCTCCCGCCGTCGTTGAAGACAACAACAACGACGAAGACGCTGCCGCAGCAGCGCACGCCTCCGACGCCGAGGCCGCGAACGCCGCGCCCTCCGAGCCCGCCCTTTCCAGCGACGGTCTTACGCGGCTGATCGCCACCGCCTACATCGGCATCGGCAACAAGCTCTTCATTCGCGGCGACGGCCCCGGCCTGAGCCTCACCAAGGGCACCCCGCTCCAGTTTGTCTCCATCGGCAAATGGCGTTGGGAAAACCCCGAGCTGCTCTTCCCCGCCAAGGTCCGCCTCTACAAAAACGATCAGATCGAGTGCGCCGCCCTTGGTGAATTCACCCTCGAGCCGGGTCACCACCACGAGGTCAACGCGACTTTCTAAACTCTCGCGGGCGCGCCTGCGAGTAGGCGCTTGGCGGCGGCGCGCGGCTGTGCTGCGCTAAGACCCTATGAGCCGCAACGTCGTCACGTTTCACTACACGCTAAGGGATACCGCCGGGCAGGTGCTGGACGCCTCCATCGGCGGCGAGCCGATCAGTTTTCTCGAAGGCTCCGGCCAGATTGTGGAAGGCCTGGAGGAAGGCATGCGCGGCCTCGCGGCCGGCGTGAAGGCCAAGGTCGGCGTGCCGGCGGCCAAGGCCTACGGCGAACGCGACGAGACCCAGGTGCAGCGCGTGCTAAAATCCCTCCTTCCCGTGGAGGGTGAGATCAAGCCCGGCGACCAGTTTCGCGCCGGGGAAGATGCCTTCGCGCCGATCGTGACGGTGCGCGGTGTCGAGGGTGACGAACTCTTGCTCGACGCCAACCACCCGCTGGCGGGCGTGGACTTGGAATTTGAGATCGAGGTGCTCGCGGTGCGCGCGGCCACGAAAGAGGAATGCGAACATGGTCACGCCCACGGCGAAGGCGGTCACCAACATGGCGGCGGCGGTTGCGGCAACCACGACTGCGGCTGCAAGAGCTGAGTCGCGGCTCAGACTGCCTGACGCCCAAGGGAGCGGGAGCCTCCAGCTCCCTTCCGCAAACACGGGAGCAAGATGCTCCCGCTACCCACTCCATCAGTGACGCCGCCCGCTCCGCCTTAATCCCGGCGGAACCAGACCGTCACTTCCTGCCAGCGGGTGCGGCCGGGGTTGAAGCCGCTCAGCTCCACCGCTTCCCAGCC
>JBEGTN010000330.1:0-6838 GCA_041179405.1 Verrucomicrobiota bacterium | reverse complement strand
CCGTAGATGCCTTCGGCGGTGTCGTCGGCGTGGAGGGTGATGAGGCCGTCGAAGCGGTTGACGGTGAGCTCGCGCTCGAGCGCGCGCACTTCAGGCTGGGCGGAGCCGCGCCAGAACTGGCGGTTGAGGTCGAGCCCGTCGCCGTTGTGCCGATGGTTCAAGGCGTAGCCGACGGGATTGCAAAGCGGATAGACAACCAGTTCGTAGCCGGTGGCCCGCACGGGGTCGGCGGCGAGACGCTCGAGGAACGCGATGGGGGCAAGCACACTGGCGGGTTCATCGCCATGCAGCCCGCCGAAAACACCGAGGCGTATGGGCTCGGGCTCATGCGCAGCGGCAGGGCCGGTGAACACGATGCGCGGCATGCGATAGGCGACACCCTCGTGCGTAAATTCGACGACGAACTCCGTGCGAACATTAGCGCTCAAGCCGCACAAGGCGACGAGCGGATCGAGCAGCTCGCGGAGGTCGCGAACGAGGGGTTTGGCGGCGAGTTGTAACATCACCGTTCAGTTGACGTAGAGCCGGCGAAGTCGGGCGGCCCGAGCATCGGTGCGCAGGACTCCGGCGGGCACGAACGGCGCGACCGTGGCGTGTGGAAGGGAGCGGGAAGGTGAGTTCACGGCAGAGGTGAAATGAGAGAGAAGGAAGCCCCGCCGACGACGGTCGGCCGGTAGTCGGCGGGGCCTGCAAACAGGTTGATTACTTCTTTAGGTAGATCTGATCGAAGGTGCCGCCGTCGTCGAAGTGAGTCGCCTGTGCCTTACCCCAGCCTCCAAATGCCTCGTCGATGGTGAAGAGTTTCACGGAACCAAACTGCGAGGCGTATTTCGCCGCCGCCGTTTCAGAGACCGGGCGATAGAAGTTTTTACCGGCGATATCCTGCCCCTCATCCGAGTAAAGATACTCGAGGTAGGCCTTGGCGACCTCGGCGGTGCCGTGTTTCTTGACCACCTTTTGCACGACCGCGACCGGAGGCTCGGCAAGGATGCTCAGCGAAGGAGTGACGATCTCGAATTTATCGGCGCCGAATTCCTTGATGGCGAGGTAGGCTTCGTTTTCCCACGCGAGGAGCACATCGCCGATGCCGCGTTGCACGAAGGTGGTCGTGGCGCCGCGCGCGCCGGAATCAAGCACGGGGACGTTCTTGAACAGCTTCTCGACAAAATCCTTTCCAGCGGTGTCGGAGCCGCCCTTGCGTTTGCCGTATTCCCAGGCGGCGAGGTAGTTCCAGCGGGCGCCGCCGGAGGTCTTGGGGTTCGGAGTGATGACCGAGACGCCGGGCCGGACCACATCATTCCAATCCGTGATGACCTTCGGGTTCCCCTTGCGGACGAGAAACACGATGGTCGAGGTGTAGGGCGAAGAATTATGCGGGAAACTCTTCTGCCACTCGGCGGGCAGGATGCGCGCGTTTTTGGCGATGGCGTCGATGTCGCCGGCGAGGGCGAGAGTGACGACATCGGCGGGAAGGCCGTCGATGACGGAGCGGGCCTGTTTGCCGGAGCCGCCGTGGGACTGCTTCACGGTGACATCATCACCGGTCTTGGCCTTCCAGTATTTGGCGAAAGCGGCGTTGTATTCCACGTAGAGTTCGCGGGTCGGGTCGTAAGAGACGTTGAGGAGTTCAACGGGCTTGGCGAAGGCGGCGCCGGTGAGGGCGACGGCGGCCAGGGCGGCGATGAGAGATTTGATTTTCATGAATAGATGTAGTTGAAATTAAGATACGATTTAAAAGGAAACCTGGAAGCGCCCGATCAGCACCTTTTCGTCGTCGAGCAGGGCTTTGTTACCGCCTGAAGTAGCCGTCGGGGCGGGTTTTCCACCGGGGGCGAGGTCGAACTTGTTGTTAAAGTAATCCAAGCCAAAGCGGACGGTCTTGGAGAGATACCAGTTCACACCGACGCCGTAGGTGGTGACCTTGGTGGCGGAGTTGTTGGCGTTGGCGAGCGAGGTGGGTGCGCCGGCCGGATCGACAAACGCGTTGTCATCAATGTCCACTCCGGCGAAGCGGGTGACGACCTCGAAGGCTCCCCACGTGCCGGCGGAAGGATTGAAGCTGGTCTTGGGCGTGACGCCCTTGAAGCCGGCATCCTCGCCGGTGAGCACGTAGCCGACGGACAAGTTGAAAGCCTTGTTGTTAAGGGTGCGGGCATTCAGCGAGGCACCGGTGCCAATCGAAACATCGGAGCCGGTGTAGAAGTATTCGGCGAGAATACCAACGGGGCCCGAGTAGAAGTAGGCCTGCGGGGAAACCACATAGGAGGTGCCGTCCGCAATCGTCGTGTTGTTCACCGTGGGCACACCATTGGTAGGCGCCAGGGAGGAGGCGCTGCGATAGCGGAAGAAGGTCTGCTGGCCGTCGGTGCGGTAAGCGTTCAGCAGCGGATTAGCACTCGCGGTGGCGGAGCCCAGGTTTGAGAAACTGCCACGATAGTTGCCGGTGGCGCCACCAACGCCGAAGCCGAGACCTTGAAGCGCGGAGTCCTTATCGTTCACAAAAGGCGTCGCGAAAAGACGGCCGGAGTAAGTGAGGTCGCCCTCGTTGTTAAGGCTGTCGGCCGGGGAGTTGCCGCCGTCGATCTGGCCGTTGGTGACGGCTGCCTGGTAGCTCAACGTTTTGTTCAAGACGAGGCCGTGGAACTGAACACCGACATCGCGATTAGGAGCGAGGTTGGTGGCGACGGAGCGCTCATTGAAGAAAGCGACCGGGTCGGATTGGAGCTGCTCCAGACCGACCGGGGTCTTGAAACGACCGGCCAGAATATTGAACTCGGGAGTGATCGCGGTGTTCAGGTTGGCATCGAGGATCGAGACGGCGCTGCCGGCGAACTCGGGCTGGATGACGTAGCTGAAACGATCGGAGAACTTGCCCTCAAAAATCAGGCGGGCGCGACGAAGGAGGAAGCCATCCTGGGCGGCGTCGGAATTGTCCAAATAGAAACGTCCGTCTGCCTGCACGAGGCCGCGAAGGCGGAGGGAGCTGGTGCCATCGGCGGAAGTGATCTCAAAACGACCTTCGCTGGCGGTGAGCTTGGGCAGCTTCTTGGCGTCGGCGGCGGCCGTCTCGTCCTTGATCTCGATATTGCGTTCGAGGACGCGGAGCTTCTGGTCGAGGAGACGGATCTGCTCGCGCAGGGCTTCAACCTCGGAAGTGGTTTGGGCAAACGCCGGAGAGGCGAGAATCGCGGTTAAAACCGAGGCGACAAGCGCGCGGCGTGTGGTGTGCGGGATGGATTTCATGGGTGTGGAGCTGATGATGGCAGGAACTGTTTTCGCCGGGTGGTCCTGGTAGAAACGCAAGTCTGTGTTGTTTGGTTGTTTTTTTACGCCGTCCGACGGTCGGTCGGGTGGGCGAAAGGGAAGAAAAGGGTGATCGGCGTCGTGCGGGGGATGGAGCGACTCAAGCGGAAGAATCGCGCGAGCCGCCGAGACGTGTCCTCTCGGTGCGCTCGATCTGAGTGACCTTGCCGTCATGCACGACGATCTGGACTGCGCCAAAACGAAGGGTCTCCACCTTCTGGCGGACAATTTCGATCCACGCCGGGCGACTGGAAACGGAGGAATCTGAATGGGAATTTGATGGAGCGCTCATGGATTTAGAAAAGTGCGTTGAAAGTTAAATACTTAAACAAACTACATTAAACTGATATGGATTATGTCAAGCAGTTTAGAATGACATTTAATGACCGGAAAACTTGCCTATGTTATTTATTTTAAATATTGTTTACTAGTTGTTTATAAGTAATTTTTATTTAAAAAATTTAGACCTACAGCTTATTCCACTTCAAAATAATATGGTTTAAAATTAAGCTAAATCGTGACGGCAAGCTGGTTGCTTACCTCGACCCCGCACAAAGCAGCCTCAGCATATCTGGGCTACGACTCCCGCCCCACAGCCAAACCAAGCTCGCCACTCGAGGGCGCGTCACCCAGAAAACCTTAGTTAGCCTAACGCTATCCCACCGCCATGCCGCCGACCCCAGCGCCACCCGCCTCCCTCGCCCGCCGAATATCGCCCAAGTCCTTGGCGCGGCTTGTTTTTTCGTCGGCCGCCCCCCGCGTCTGGCACAGCGCTTGCGAACCTGAATGCAAATGACTTCTCCGGCGGCCGCCACAACTTCCGCTTTGTTCAAGGGCTATTCCGGCCTCGCCGGCCACTACGACGAGGCCCTCGCCGAGGACGGCACCCTCCGCCCCGCTTGGCAGGCCTTCGCCCGCTCCCTCGGCCCGGACCCCCTCGGCACGCTGCGCACCGCCAACGAATCCGCCCGCCGCGCCATCGTCGAACAAGACGTCAGCCTCAACGTTTACTCGGGCGAGAACTCCGACTCCACCGCCTGGCCGCTCGATGTGGTCCCGCTCCTGCTCGGCTCCAGCGACTGGGAAACGCTCTCCACCGGTCTGCGCCAGCGCGCCCGCGTCTTTAACAGCATCCTTCAAGATCTCTACGGCCCGCAAAAACTCCTCCGCCAGGGCTCTCTGCCTGCCGCCCTCGGCATGGCCAACCCGCACTTCCTGCGGTCTTGCGTAGGACTCGGCAAGGCCCGCCAGCCCTTCGTCCACACCTACGCCGCCGACGTCGCCCGCTCGCCCGACGGCCGCTGGTGGGTCTTGCAAGACCGCCTCGAAGCGCCCGCCGGCCTGGGTTACGCGCTGCAAAACCGCATCATCGTCCGCCAGGTCCTGCCCAACGCCTTTAAACATACGCCGGTCAGCCGCCTGTATCAGTTTTTCCGCGACTTCCGGGTTTCGCTCGACCAGCTGCAATCGCGCACCGATGCACCGCGCATCGTGCTGCTCTCTCCGGGCGCGGCCAACGAGTCTTACTACGAACACGTTTACCTCGCCCGCCACCTCGGCTGCCCGCTCGTCGAGGGCGGCGACCTCACCACCCGTGACGGTCGGGTCTTCCTCCGCACCGTCGGCGGCCTGCGCGAGGTGTCGGTGATCGTTCGCCGCCTCGACTCGGAGTTCTGTGATCCGCTCGAGCTCGACGAGCGCTCCTTGCTCGGCGTCCCCGGCCTCGTCCACGCCGCCCAGTCCGGCCGCGTCGCCATCGCCAACCAGCTCGGCGGGCGCGCGGTCGAGAGCACCGCCCTGCTCTCCTTTTTGCCGTCCCTCTGCCGTCAGATTACCGGCGAGCCCTTGCTCATCCCGAGCGCCGCCACCTGGTGGGGCGGACAACGCGCCGCGCGCGACTACATTCTGGCCAACCTCGACTCCCTCGTCATCAAGCCCACCTACGCCGGCCCGGGCGCCTCCGCCACCCGTTACGGCGCCTTGCTCGACGCCAAGTCCCGCGCCGCCCTCGCCGCCGAGATCACCGCCAATCCCTCCGCCTACTGCGGCCAGGAACGGGTGCTGCTCGGCACCACTCCGGCCTGGGACCCCGCCAGCTCTTCGTTGCGGCCCATGCCGTTCGTCACCCGCATCTACCTCACGTGGAAGGACGACGACTACCACGCCATGCCGGGCGGACTCAGTCGTTTCAACGCCTCGGGCGAGGATGCCATTGTGTCCCTACAGACCGGGTCCGTATCAAAGGACACCTGGGTGCTCAGCAAGGCGCAAAACGACGATCCGCCCGTCGTCGAAGCGGTCAACCCCCACGGCAACGAGCAGCGCCACGGCGCCGCCACCCCCAGCCGCCTCGCCGACAACCTATTCTGGCTCGGCCGCTACCTCGAGCGTTCCAGCCAGCTCAACCGCCTGCTCACCAAGCTCGACCCGCTCCTACGCGATGAGATCGCCGTGCTCGATCCCGCCGTGTTGCACGACACCATCGCGTTCCTGCTTTTTCTCCAGGACAGCCACCTCCCGCCCGGCGGTTCGCTGGAGCAAAAAGCCGAGCACGCCCGGCGCGTCGCGGCCGACGGCAACCAGTTCGGCGGACTCGCGGCCAACCTCACCCGCCTCTCACGCATCCTGGAATCCTCCAAGCTCCGCCTCCCTCCCGAGGCCTGGCGCATCGCGCGCGAACTACGCGCCGCCGGCCGCACCGCTTTTTCCTCCGCCCTCATCCAGTCCCACCTCGCCAACCTCGATGGCGTCACCGCCGAGGTCATGGTGCACGACACCGGCTGGCGCTTCCTCGAACTGGGCCGCCGCATCGAGCGCGCCACCCACACCTTGCAACTCATGCGCGCCTTGCTCCAGCGCGCCGCCGGCGCCCCCGGCCCGACCGAGTTCCGCCTGCAAACCTGTCTCCATCTCTCCGAAGGTCTTTTCACCTACCGGGCCAACTTTAACGGCACCTTCCACCCCGCCAGCGTCCTTTCCTGGATGCTTTCCGAACCCGAAAACCCGCGCGGCCTGCGCTACCAGGTCGAGCGCATCACCGAGCACCTCGCCACCCTGCCCGACGAACTCGCCCCGCGCGCCGTCGAGACGCTGCGCACCACCGTTTTCCGCCTGCTCAGCAGCGTGCGCCTCGCCGACATGGATATGCTCGCCGCCACCCCCGAGCAGGCTGGCGAGCTCTGGAACGACCAGCTTTCGCTTCTCTCGGAGGTCAGCAACCAGCTCGCCCAAATCTACTTCGCCCACACCGACGCCGACTCCGCCGGCTGAAACAGAGCAAAGCAGAACGACAGAGCGACAGAGGACAGAACCACAGCCTACAATCCAGCGACCACTCACCCACCCGCTTCCCCTCCGACCTTCTGTCCTCTGTCGCTCTGTCCTTCTGTCGTTCTGTAGTTCTTCTCTCTGCATTCACCGCCATGCCGCTTTACCGTATCCACCACGAAACTACATATCGGCACCGCACCCCCGCCAGCGCCGCGTGGCAGACCGTGCGGCTGCGCCCGCGCGACGAGTCGGCGCAAAACTGCCT